>CALETF010000113.1 GCA_937920005.1 uncultured Candidatus Altimarinota bacterium | reverse complement strand
ATCAGATGTCATCTTCTTAAGGGTGTCTTTGATGGTTTGTTGAATAGCTATTGTATTACTATTTTGTTCGAGTTTTTTCAGTTCTGAAATAATAGCATCTTGTTTTTCTGGGCTCTTTTGGAGTATTTCTATCAGTTTTTTGAGGATTTTTTTATATTTTGTTACTTGTTGTTTGGCTGTGTCTGTTTCTTTTTTTGGTTTTTGAATAACGCCTTCTTGGAAGCTCGCACGAAGTTCTGTAAATATTTTTTCTTGTTTTTTAGAATCTGTTATGTTCTCTGGATAGAGTTTTGTGAGTATATATTGGTAGTCTTGGGTAAGCATCTCATAGGCTAGAAATATATCATCAGCTGATATTTTTCCATCAATAAAGCCTCCTTCTGCTTTTTTTCCTTCGAAACAAAAAAGGTTTCACAAATTTGCTTCTACTTTTTCTGCTGAGAGAATAATATGACCTTCTGAGGAGAGCTTTTGAGTCACAGAAGATTCAGAATCTCATTCTATTATAAAAGAGAGTTTTTCTGAGTTTTTTATACTATGTATCTTATAAGAGGTCATACCTATGTTTCTATCGTATCATACTTTCAAACTAGTTTCAAATATATTTCTTACATTGTTTTCCAAGAAATCGTATTACAAAAAGGATAGGTATACTTTTTTAACAAAAAGTTAATGTTCAAAAAAGATTGGAAAAATGAAACTATTTTACGATAATAGGTACTCCTATGATGCGAAAAACCCTCTCTCTTTTTTTAACATGACTCTTTCTTACATTTGTAGGAATGTACGTTGTGCAAAACTTTGTAAAAACCCCATCACAATCGTATTTCTGAGGTGATCTCTGAAATGTTATTAATGAAGCAAAAACCATTCTCGATCAGCATCTCCAAACCCCTTCTGATAAAAAAATGACCGATGAAATGATTCATGGGTTTGTGAATGCTTATGGTGATAAATTTACACAGTATTTTTCTCCTGACGAGTTGCTTTCATTTCAGACTATGATAGAAGGTGATTTTGAGGGAATAGGTGCTTATGTCGAAGAAAGCCCAAATGGTATATATATATCTGGGGTTTTACCTGGTTCGCCTGCTCAGAAATCTGGTCTTTTGCCAGGAGATCTCATCCAGTCAGTCGACGGTCTCAGCATGCATGGGAAAACAGCAAATGAAGCCGTCCAGAAAATACGGTGACCAGCATGAACCCCTGTTGTGCTTGATATTTTTTCGAGTGTTTTGGCCACCAAAAAACAGGTCACACTTATCCGACAAGAGCTTGAAATACCCATTATTGCGGATGAACTTCTCGGCAATGTCCTCCATATCGAGCTTCTTTCGTTTAATGATCATTCTGGGGATGATGTGTCTCAGGTTCTTCTCAAACACGCAGGGAAGTATTCTGCTATCCTGCTCGATCTCAGAAATAATGGCGGAGGTACTCTCCAAGCAGCTGTTGATGTTGGGTCTCTCTTTCTTGATTCTGGCAAAATAGTGGCAACAGTCGAGGGCTCTCTCAATGAGCAACATATTTCCTATGGAACTATGAATGTTAAAACTCCTCTTTTTATTTTGGTTAATGGTCAAACAGCTTCTGCGGCTGAAATTCTTGCTTCTGCTCTTCATACACACCTTCAGTCACCTATTCTTGGATCTCAAACTTATGGAAAATGATCTGTCCAAGAACTTTTTCCGCTTAAAAATGGAGGACAAATAAAAATAACAACAGCTCATTGGCGAACAGCGGCAGGGGAGCTTCTGGATGGTAAATGAATCACTCCAGAGTATGTTATTTTACCAACCCCAAAAGACATAACTGATGGTATAGATAGTCAAAAAGAACAAGCCCTCAAAATCATCAAAGAAAAGATAAAAAAATAGTATGTTTTCCCTCAAAAGTAACTACAAACCAACTGGTGATCAACCAGAAGCAATCAAACAATTGGTTGAGAGTATTAATAAGGGCAATCGATATCAGACACTCCAAGGTGTGACTGGTTCTGGTAAGACATTTACTATGGCGAATATTATCCAAAAAGTTCAGCGCCCCACTCTCATCATTGCTCATAACAAAACCCTCGCTGCCCAACTGTGCCAAGAGTTTCGAGAGTTTTTTCCTGATAATGCGGTCCATTATTTTGTCAGTTACTATGATTATTATCAACCAGAAGCATATATCCAAAAAACAGATACCTATATCGAAAAAGATAGTGCTATCAATGATGAAATCGATCGTCTCCGTCATGCGGCTACTGAGGCCCTCTTAACCCGTGAAGATGTCATCATAGTAGCTTCCGTGAGTTGTATATATGGTATTGGGAACAAAGAAGAATATTTAGGGGGTGTTTTGCGTCTCTCTGTTGGTCAGAGATATATCCTCAAAGATCTCATACATCATCTTGTTTCTCTCCAATTTGACCGATCAACGAGCGATTTCAAACAAGGCATGTTCCGCGTTCTCGGAGATACTCTTCAGATATTTCCAGCCAGTAAAGAATATTATTATAGTGTCGAGTTTTTTGGAACGGAAATAGAGGCAATTCGTGTTGTCGAGCCGATATCTGGTCATGTCCGCGAAAGTGTTCCTGATTTGATGCTTTTTCCTGCTTCTCATACTGTTACGAGTGTCGAACATGTCAAAGCTATCACTCCTGCTATCAAGGCTGAATTGGAAGAAAGAGTAGAGTATTTCAAGAGTCGTGGCAATATCGTCGCTGCAGAGAGAATCAAGACACGTGTCGAATATGACCTCGAAATGATGACAGAAGTCGGCTATGTAAAAGGTATTGAGAACTATTCTCGACATCTTGATCATCGTGAACCTGGCGCTCCTCCGACGACCCTGATTGATTTTTTCCCTGATAATTTCCTCACCATTGTCGATGAATCACATATTACCCTGTCTCAAGTTCGAGGCATGTTCGCAGGTGATAAATCTCGCAAGGATATGCTTATCGAGAACTGATTTCGTCTCCCAAGTGCCTATGACAACAGGCCTCTTTATTTTCATGAATTTGAGACCCGTATAAAACAATTTGTCTGTGTTTCTGCTACACCAGGTGATTCAGAAATAGAACGAGGGGGTCCTCTGGTCGAACAGGTTATTCGTCCGACTGGTCTCCTGGATCCAGAAATTGCTGTCGAACCAATGGACAAATTGGTCGAAAGTCTCCTCTATAACATCAGATCGAGTGTCGAACGTGGCGAACGTGCTCTCATCACGACGGTGACCAAAAAATCGAGTGAAGACCTCGCTTCGTACCTCAAAGAACAGGGCATCACAGCGCACTATCTTCATTCTGAGATAGACACTATTGAACGATTAAAGATTTTGAAGGATTTAAGAACAGGAAAAGTGGATGTCATCGTTGGCGTCAATCTCCTCAGAGAGGGGCTTGATCTCCCAGAAGTATCGTTTATTGGTGTCGTCGACGCTCATAAACAAGGGTTTCTCCGATCGACACAATCCCTCATCCAGATTGTTGGTCGTGCTGCCAGAAATGCGAATGGACACGTGGTTTTCTATTCGTACGAGGGACAGATATCACGTTCTATGCAAGAGACTATGGATATCACAGCCCGAAGACGTGCTATTCAAATGGAATATAACAAGAAACACGACATCACACCAACGACTATTATTTCGACTATCAAAGATCTCTGATTCAAAGAGAAAAAAGAACCACTTACCTCGATTCCCAAGGGTATTGACCGTGAGGCTTATATACGTCGTTTGGAGCTCGAAATGGACATCGCAGCTGCCAATTTAGACTTTGAAAAGGCGGCTGAACTCCGAGATACTATTTTGGAACTCTGATAATCATGTCAAAAGTTGCATAATCAAACACAATCATGTACAATGACTCTATGTATACCTCTTTTGTTTATATGCTTCTGGAACCATCTCCGATGATGGAAGCGGCTCAACTTTTGCTTTTTGGTCTTGTCACAGCCCTCCTTATTTATCTTTTTATCGGATGGATATTTCGTTTTACGGGCATAGAAAAACTCCTTCATAAATTTCTCTGACATTCCACTCGTATTGGTCGTGATCCTCTGCCTCGAGCTATTGGGAAATATATCTCTGTTTTTACATTTCTTCTTTTTCTTCGGGCTGCTGTAGAAAAAGCAGGATATAGTGACCTTGAGAAGTTTCTCGACAGTGTTGTCGCGTATCTTCCATACCTTCTTTTGGCTTTACTTATCACATTTTTTGGGATTCAAACCTCTCGAACAGGGTACACGATTGTCTACAATGCTGTCCACTTTGAAAATCCCCGAACAGCTGCTATTTTAGCTCAAATTGCCCGTGCATTAATCCTGTTTTTTACTTTCACTATTGCCATTAATCTGATTAACACAGGTGCTATAGAGATTATTCCAGAATATTTGATTCGTTCTGTTCTCATTGGTTTTGTGGCCTCAGCCAGTTTGGCATTCGGATTAGCATTTGGACTTGGGGGGCGAGAGGCTGCTGCCCAAATAATCCATGAGTATCTGAACAAGAAAGATGACGAAGAAAAAAACTTGAAAAAGTAAAAAAGTTCTTATAGTACACCTTGCAATGTGCCCAGGTGGCGAAATTGGCAGACGCACTACCTTGAGGTGGTAGCGCCGCGAGGCATGGAGGTTCGAGTCCTCTCTTGGGCACCATTTGTAATCTTAGAAACACTCTTTCAGGAGTGTTTTTTGTTTTGATTCTTTGACTTCGCGCAAGGCATAAGATACAATATTGCTATGAACCGTTATATTATCTTTGGAAAGGGGGTTACTGTTCGTTATATGGGGCAATTTTGGTGAATTATTGGAGCTGTTTCTACCTATGCGTGCCTTATTCCTCTTGTCATAGTAGATCTTTTTGTATGGCAATTTCAAAATATTTATTTCCGTCTTGCTGAGATTCCACGTATTGAGCGAAGAAAGTACGTTATTCTTGATCGATATCAACTTGCTAAGCTAACATTTTTTCAAAAAGTTAATTGTCTCTACTGTGAATATGCTAATGGCGTCGTTGCCTACGCAAAAGCGGTGGTAAATCAAATGGAGCTTTATAGTTGTGCTATAAAACACGCATCTCATCCTCTTGGACAAGAGCATCAGAAGAACTTTCGCGAAAGAAAAGAATTTGAATAGGTTTGACCGAGATGATTTTTGGCATACTCTTTCTGTATGCCACAAAAATATAAAACACCATTTACTAAAACACTTTTTGAAAGAACGATAGATGATATTGTTCCACCGGCAGACCTAGAGCAGTATATAACTCTTGGATCGAAAGTGAGTCGATATAAATTTAAGGATCAGAATCTGGATCATATTTTTGATGATGCTGTTGATGAGCATACCAAAAGAATGGTCCTCTATGCTGAGCATTTACCTCTTCCTGAAAAAGAAAAAACTGCTATTATCAGAACTCTCTGGATTCACGATATACCAGAGATAGTTGATTCGCAAGGGACTCAATCTGACATGACCTCTATTGATAAAATCAGAAATCCTCACCTCGCCTTACTTATCAAGAAGAGGGAAGAGGCTGTTATGGAAGAAATATTTTCTCTAGAAGATAAGATGCTCTATCGTGCTTTTGATCCTGCAAAAGAGATGCTTTTCACAGGAAAAATTGATTTCGATAAGACAACGCCTGTTGGCATGATAGCGAGAGTTCTCGATAACTTTGTTGATGGAACAAATAGTTTTCACGGTTTTGTCGCTCATTATCTTGCGAGCGACTTTTATCGCGAAACATTATCTCTGCCACAGGCTGATTCTTTTGAATACTGTTTTCAAAAGGGTATAGACGTTTATCGTCATGTATCTGCCATTGATCATCCAGAGTATATTTTTGCCCGTGATGTTATCTGTGATATACTGGAGAAAGATTTTTTTGGTTTTGTAGAACAAACCTGGACTCCTTTGGCACTCTCTCGTATGCCAGATTATGCTCGCTTTGAGTATGAAAAATACCTCGAAAAGCTCTCCAGAATCGACTTTTCAAAATAAATATTGACATGTTTAAATTTATATGCTAAATTATGAGCGTAAATTTGAATGATGTCTCAATTTCTCCTCCATTTTTCTCATCAGCATGAACGTCTCGTACAGTTCGTACGATATGTCACTATAGGTGCTATCATGCTCGTCCTCAACCTCCTTATGGTGTGGGCTTTTGTTCAGTTTGTGAGCATGCATTATCTCCTTGCCTCGAGTATAGCGTTTGTTATAGAGTCTGTGGTTGCATTTTTTGCCAATAGGAAATATACCTTTAAGACCAATACTCATTTCAAGCATGGATATGTCAGATTTATGACCATAGCATTTTATTCTTTCCTTGCTGTTTTGATTATTACATATTGAATGGTTCATTTTCTTGCATTTCACTATGTTTGGGCTCGTACTTTTTCAACTGTTGTGACCGGATTTATAGGATATTTCCTCGATATGAAGATTACTTTTCGAGTATAGTCTATGATGCTTGTCTACTCTCATTCTGAAAAAATTGTTACGAGACTGTTTCTTATTTTTATTCTGCCTGTACTCCTTCTTTGGACTGGTATTATAGAGCATCAATTTCGACTTTTTTTGCTTTTATTGGTCACTCTCTTTGTTTGATGGGTTATAGTGTCGCATCACTGGTCGTATATGAGTTTGTGATTTCGAACAGATAATCTCAGATATTCTGTTCTACCCTACATTTTGTTTACTATCCTGGGTGTTTGAGTCTTACTCTCTCTTGCTTTTTTTCTCGGAAAAACCCCACAACAGTTTTGGTATAAGGATATACATCTTTTGTTTTTATTTATTCCTATCAGTATAGCACAAGAGTTTCTTTATAGGAGCTTCCTTATGAAAGAGCTTTCCAGCCTTCATCTTTCTCTTTTCTCGGTCATACTCATCAATACATTTCTTTTTACCTTTTTACACATCATTTATTGATCGGTTCTCCTTATTCTTCCTCTTACATTTTTTGCTGGCATAGGCTTTGCGTGGATGTTTAAGAAGTATCCAAATTTTTATCTCGTCTCCTTGAGCCATTCTATTCTCAATTTTGTAGCCGTTCTCTACACATTTTTCTAGCATGAAAGCCCGGCTATTTCTTTTTTCTAAGTATACATTCATATCTCTCGTGACCCTGGGAATAAATTTATTTCTGGTTTGGTGGTGTACTGATGTATTGTGATTTTACTATCTTTTTTCTTGTGTGATTGGTTTTGTGGTAGCAAGTTGTATTTCTTTTTTTGCAAATCGTATTTGGACTTTTGACAGTTCTGTGAAGACTTTCCCAGGTCTTATTCGTTCTCTTTTTGTGGCCCTTGTTGTGCTCGCAATAATTCTTATTGCTATGTATCTCTTCGTTGAAATCTTGTGATTGCAGTATTTTCTTGCTCGCTGTATTGTCGCTTCTGTGGCAGGTGTGGGAAGTTTTTTTCTCGATGCCAAAATTACCTTTTCTCAAAGGTAGAGTTTTTCGTTTTTTTCGTACAATGGAGCTATGTTTACGTGCTCCAACTGTCATCATACCCAGCTCAAATGGTCAGGCCAGTGTCCACAATGTGGACAGTGGAATACTTTGACTGAGCAAGAAGTTATCAAAGTATCAGGAAAACAAAAAGTCTCTGGTAAAAAAGGGGATGTAGTGAGTCTCAACCCACGTTCGACATCTCATACTCGTCTCAGTGTCGAAAGTGTCGAACTTGCGAGTGTCCTCGGAGGCTGATTGGTACGAGGAAGTCTGACTCTTCTCTCAGGCGAACCAGGTATTGG
>CALETF010000112.1 GCA_937920005.1 uncultured Candidatus Altimarinota bacterium | reverse complement strand
ATTTTCATATGGGGTCCTCTTTGTGAGAAAGATCTTTGATCACCAATGTGGATTCAAGACTTAGAAGGAAAGTAGCTAACATTTGGAGCAGTTGGGAATGATGAAGTGAAATTGATAGAAAACAAAACCAAAAAGAAGGAAAAATATAAGAATCATCGGTACGATAAATTGTACTATTATGACTCTATTACGAGCATCAAAAGCGGCTTTGACATGATCACGAACACTTTGTTCTGTATATGTGTTAAGAAATTGATTATAGGGGGCTATTTTTTGACCAGTTTTAATATCAAAATAATAATACTCCTCTGAGTGATCTTCAATTTTTACCACATATCCAGAAACAGGTTCTATCCACATATCGATAACACTTCAGAGTTTTATTCATCTTTCTTCTGGAACTCATGGCAGATGATGCATGAACTCAGTCTGATCAAAAGGTCAATCGTATTGGCTCTCATATTTAAGTACAGGCAATCAGTACAGTAAACGATCCCCAATATATTTCATAGTAACACTCTTATTACTACTAACATGCCAATACTGAAACGTCTCTTGTTTATCTAAACCCTGTGGAGCAAAGAGAAATCCATCACGATCACGATCTCAAAATCCTGGTGCATGCATACCAGTAAAACGATCGACACCATATAAGGGCTCTGTTTTAAAAATAGTCCTGCCGTCTGGTGCAGTTACGTGAAACGTGTTTTTTATGGTTAAAAACGGTCATTTTTTGTCAACAACATCATAGGAAAAAACCGTATTAGAATACTGCTCACCGCGATAGTCATCCAATGTCTCATCATAAAAATTATCAACTGATACTATGTCAGCCTGATAATGAAAGTTATCAGGAATTCTGAGCAAAAATGGCGCAATAATAAAAAACCAAACAGGGATAAAAAGGAGAATAATAAAAAACCAATACCTTTTGCGAGAGAACTGTTTTAAAAATCAAAAAATGAGATTTTTTTTATTCATATTTCATACCTAAACTCAGAGAGTCTCCTCTATTTTTTGAGCTATATCATGGAGCTTCCAATCTGATTTTATGAAATAATAGAGCGGCTCATTTTTTATGACATCCTGTACCAATTCTTCCGCGCTCGGATTGATATTTGTGAGGATAATAACTGGCACCTTTGATCACCATGAATCATGACGAATTTTGGCAAGAGCTGTCATGCCATCCATTTCTGGCATAAACAAATCAAGCAAAATAAGATCTGGATGTTCTCGAAGTGCGAGTTTAATAGCTTCTTTTCCATTTTTTGCTTCTAGGGTCTCGAAGTTGTTGTATTGTAAAACATCGACAATAGCAGTACGGAGATTTTTTTCATCCTCCACAACAAGAATTCTTTTTTGTTTTTTCATAAAGTAGAAAAATTATTTTTTAGATGGGTGACGGAATAAAAATGAAACTTTTTTACCAAGCTCAAGTTCATACTTTGAAACGAGTTCTGCAATAATTTTTGAAGGGTTTCCAGAAAGAGAAAGAACTTTGCCAGATTCTGGGTCAATTTTAAGTCCGTCAACACTATTTGCAATAATAATAGCCTGGTCACCAACTCGCTGTCTCATGTCCATAATAGTATCACTGATAATTTCATAAAAAGTACGCATATTATTGGGTATATTTGAGTACTCTATCGGTGATAAGCGAGAACGCTGATCGTATTTTCTCCTCAAGAAAATAAGAGAAGTGGCAATCAAAAGACCTGCAACAATAGATAAGACAGCATAGAGAATCAATGTTGTTTTAAATATGCCTCCTATTTTCGTCTCAATAGTAAATGGAAAGTGTGATGTAGCAGGAACAGTTTGACCATCATATTTGATAGCTACCCTGACACTATAAACACCAGGAATGAGATAATACGGAATCTGTACCATTTTGACATAACTCGCTGTCGTCTCAACATCAACAGTCTCGCTACTCGAATAAACAGACTCACCACTACCTGAAAGAACAGAATAATACACCTGTACATCGAGTCTTCTCGTTCCACTCACGTTCAATAATTTGACAGAAACAGGGAGAAGTTCTCATGGGGCTACCTTACCAATCAATCATCCATTGGCAACAGTCATACTAATACCACTGAGTTCAGAAATAACATCAAATAATGGCATATTATCAGCTCGAGGAGGGACAGGAACTGGTTCATCTGTAAGAGATATGCCACGATCTGGACGAAGTGTTAATCGAACATGAGTTTTTATTTTAACTCTTTGTGGTGCAGGTTTTGGAACATTTGGTTTTGGAACAGTATTTTGTTCATTTTCTGGAGCAGAGTTAAGTTTCACAAGAGTGCTAGTATCATCAGGGGTATCAATAAATCTTACTGGCTCTAGGATTGACTCTGATTGGGTAAGAGATACTCAATAGTTACCAGATCAACCTCCGCTAGAAGTATTTTCTTCTGGCGCAGGAGTAGAAGAAGAAACAGTCACAGTATCTGGACAATCAATAGTAATAGAATCAACACCAGAAGTAACAGTTACAGAAGCATTTTTAGATCAAACAGCTGTATACGTAACTGATGCAGATGCAGTTGTACTATTTAATTCGGAACCAGACCATACGTATGCATATGTCGTACTTCACCCCGCAGGAATAACAGCCCAAGTAACACTTTGACCCAATGTTATATTGGTAGAAGAAACTGAACAAGTCGCTGTCAGATGATGTTCCGATTGATCATTTTCATTTTCACAATCAGTATCTGCAGGATAATCAATCAGACCATCCCTATCATCATCGATACCATTAAAACAAGCTTCTGAGACAATAGGAAGAATAAAACGAAGAGCACTCTGTGCTGAGACATGGAATACAGAAAAAGACATGATAAGCAGTACAAACCATGCTTTTCTGAGTATTTGAACAATATCTCTCATATTCAAAGAATACCACATCCAGGGTAGCAAAGCAATTTTTAGACATAAAAAATCCCCGAAAAACGGGGAAATATATGAAGTACAATCTTAACTCGCAACAATAGAAAGTGTCATGTTGATATCATAGTCATTTGCAGCACCTTGTTCAGAGGGAACTGTCTGAGAAATTGACACACCTGTGAGCTTCCAGTCGCCAAAATCATCAGAACCAGCAGCACCAGTAAGAACAGTAATACTATCCGTTGTACCCTGAACAAAAGCAGAAGAAGATCCTTTAGTAATATTAGATGTACCACAGGAAGCACATTGACCCGTTGCAAGAGTACCAACCGATGGATCAACGGTCATCTGACCTGCAAGAGAGTCAGCATCAACACCATCAGTACAACCAGAACCTCCCGCATCATTGAAGTCGATATCGGTTCCTGCACTATCCCACACAGCTGTCGTAGCAGAACCAGCAAGACTGACTGACCAACCATTATCAGCCGCGTCAGGATTTTTTATATATATAACTTGAGATGCAGTACCAAATGTACCGGTAGCAGACTGACAACCAAAACCAGCAGTCACTGCACCAAGAGCAACAGACGGACTTCCAACAGTCACATAACTTGAATCAACGATATCAACCGAAAGAGTACCTGGGTTGACTGTAAGTGTAAAATTTGATGTAGCAGCAGCATACACACCAGCAACAGTACTGAGAGTCATGACTCCGAGAATCATACCTGCTGTCGCTATATTCATCTTACGAAGAAGAAATGATGAGAGTGAAGATGTATTCATATACTATGAATGTTAGGATTTTTGTGGGATATATTCCCTACATAATCACATTGAATCATATTTTTATTTTGATGTCAAATATTTTATCAAACTATCTCGAAATGTATGAAAATTAGATAGCAGTTGCTGTTAATGTCATATTAATCGAATAAGAGCCCGTTGGTTTTTCTCCAGGAATTGTTTGAGATATATCAATACCAGTAAAGTCCCAGTAGCACTGCGTGTCAGCTCATGCTCCCGCAGTAAGCAGCGTAATAGAATTAGTTACTCATTCAGAAAAAGAAGACGAAGATCACTTGGTAATACCAGTAGCAGTACAAGTGCCGCCGAGCGTGCCAACACTGGGATTAAGACTCATGCGACCACCAAAACTATCAGCATCACCTCCATCACCAGCATTGGCGGTTGGATCATTGAAATCATAATCTGTCGTCGTACCATCCCAAAAAGCAGTTGTACCAGCATCAGCAGCAAGAGTAAGGGTCCATTGAGCATTGCCACTATTATTCGTTACACGTATTTTTTTATTTGCATCACTAAAAACACCTGTAGCTGATTGATGTCCTATCGTCACAATAACACTATTCATAACAAAAGATGGACTACCAACAGGAGTGCCACCACTATCCACAATATCAACACTCACTGATCATCCAGCAGCAGTAGTTATCTGAGGTATAACTGAATAAGTATTGAGAATGTTTCCATCAGATTTTACTACACGAAAACAATAATCAGTGTTAGACAGTGCTCCATTGTCTTTGAGAGAAAAATCCCATTTTCCATCCTGTCCGCTCGCGATGGTCGCTTCTGTATTGGTAAAATCATTTCCTTCTTCATAGTCTTGATTCACTATAGTTCTTCATCCATCCGTTGGATCATTTGCATTCGCTGTGAGAGCAGCTCCATCAGCGGGAGTAGCATTATCATTATAAGCAATCACTGTTGAGGAGGTAACATCAGCATAGGTTTCACCAGAAAATGCTGTATCACAGGTTCCAGACTTTTGAGCAAATTGGAGCTTAAAATTTTGTGCGTTGGCAAGAATAGTATTTGTATCAACTCGAAGCAACGATCTCAGGCGGAATGCTGCTCAAGCAGAAGACAAAACAGCAGCAGTATCCTGGGCCGCCAAAGCACTTCACACATCAGTAGAATTTGCATTATTAAAAAACCTATATGCCTGTTGAGTATACGTTGGTGATATATAATTTTCAGGCGCAAGTGCTACTTTGATAAAAGATAAACCAGTTCGCATGGTAGGGCCACTATATACTGCTGAAGCAGTGCCCCAAGTCTGTGAACCAGATGTGAGACGATTCTCCGTTATATCCATAGACACAGAAGCTGAGCTTTCATAGGCATTCATAAAAAATGCGCCACTATTTGGCTGAGCATTGAGCTGTACATAATCAGTATCATCACCTTGAGTCGTCGCGGCACCCCAGGTGGACGTACCACCATCCCAGAGTTTTCGAGACACAGTTGCACCGTCACCCCAGGTCAACCATGCATCATTCGGATTTGAACTATGTGTTTCAAAGGCTATATCAAACACTTGATTTGTAATACTTTCCACCGTGGCACTATGCTCTGTATGAACAGCGCTCCAGGCTGTACCACTCCAAATAAAAGTATTGAGATCAGAACCAGCATCAACCAATCCAATCATGATTTGATCAGAAGCGTTAGTGGGATTACTGGCTAATTCAAGCCAATGAACGACTCAACCATTATTTGCATTCGTTACATTTGTTACAGCACCAAGAGTCGTACCGGAATAGGTACGGTAACGAAAATGAGCAGTGGCAGCCGTCGCAAATCACCAAGCAAACATGATATCTCAAGAAGTTTTTTCAAAAGCGACATCGATTGATTTTTTAGTTGCTATCGATCCTGTCGCATCCCACACAGCAGCTGTACCCATATTATCCCACGCACTCCCCGTCCAACGCATACCGTAGACATCCACATTGGCATCTAACAATATCATTGCAAGTTCATCTGAACCGGGTTTAGATGCTAGTTCAATATAATTTGTAATACCAGTGTTAGCAATATTTATATCAGTGGGCCCTGACCAACTACTTCCATTCCAAACATAATAATTTGGATCAGCAGTACCATCACTACAGACAACAATAGCATCTCCAGAAGATTGTTCATATTCAATATCAAATCATCGATACATTGATTGCAAATCTCTACTACCATTCACATCAGCTGTCGTACAGAGAGTTGTTACACTGCCCCACGAACTTGTCGTACCATTCCATACTTGCGCCTCTACACGACCATTATTACCAAGGGTAACCAAAATAGCTTCATCACGCTTCGGAGATGTTTTGAGTACCATATGCCGGAGTTCACCATTCGTACCAGAAGCAGATGCAGCAGAACTCCAAGAGCTACCAGTCCAGCGACGATATTGAGGAGATGTCGTGCTATCTTCTGTCACATAGACAAGCATGGCCTCATTGGAACTATTATAAGCCTGAACTGCCTGCGCCATACGCAATACTCCGAGATTACGACGAACAGGGCCGCCCCATATTTGAGCTATAGCAGACCACGTTTGACTGCCACCAGTCAAATGTGCCTCTCGTATATCATCAGTTGCAGAGGTATCATCTTCGTACACAGTAGCCAATACTGCGCCATTATTTGGATGAGCATTGAGGACAACTCCAGCATTGTCGTCGCCCATAGTTGTTGCTGTTCACCAAGTAGATGTACCACCATCCCAGAGTTTTCGTGACACTGTAGCTCCATCAGACCAGAGCAGCCAGGCATCATTTGGATTAGAACTATGAGTCTCAAAAGTAATATCAAAATCCATTTCAACAGCTGCATTTTCGAGACCAGCACTATGCTCTGTATGAACAGCGCTCCAGGCTGTACCACTCCAAATAAAAGTATTGAGATCGGCACCTGCATCCTGGAGTCCTATCATAATCTTATCAGATCCAGTAGTAGGATTTGGAGCCAATTTTAACCAGTTCACCACTCACCCCTGATTCGCATTTGTGACATTGGTCACAGCACCCAAAACTCCTCAGGAATAAGCACGATAACGAAAATGAGCAGTAGCAACAGTGGCAAATCACCAAGCAAACATAATGTCTCAAGAAGTTTTTTCAAAAGCGACATCGATTGCTTTCCTCGTACCAGCAACTGAAGCAGTTGTTTCCCAAGCAGTCGTAACGGTCATATTATTCCAAGCAGTCCCCGTCCAACGCATGCCATAAGTATCAGAATTAGAATCTAATACAATAAAAGCTAACTCATCACTCCCCGGCCGAGAAGCTAGCTCTATTTGAAATGGTCGTCACGTCGTCGGAATGTCTATATTAGTAGGACCAGTCCAGCTTGTACCATTCCACACATAATAGTCAGGATCAGCAGTATTGTCAGCCACAACAACTATAGCATCCCCTGAAGTTTGTTCATATTCAATATCAAATCATCGATAAATAGATGCTCCATTCGGATTATTCACGGTATCACCAACTGTTGATAGTGTCGTAGGAGATGACCAAGAAGTACCATTCCAGATTTGTGCTTGTATCTGACCTGTATTCGTCATTCCCACTAATATGGCCTCGTCACGCGTTGGAGAATAACGAAGTTGTATATTATATATTTCCGAACCAGCAAAAGCACTAGCAGATTGTTCAGTACCCCAAGAGCTTCCATCCCAGAGTCGAAATTTTGGTGTAGAAGCTCCATTATTGACAGTATCATACACCATCATGGCATCTGTAGCACCGTTAGCATAGGTAGTGGGTATTTTTGGTTCTATCAAATCTCGCGCAACATCAATAACATTCTTATTTTTTTGAGCATGGTACAAAACATCCACGATATTCCCCTCTCTCATTTGTTCAAAAAATCATTCAAAAGGAACCCCTCCCAAGCCAACGCAAAGAATAGAGTAGTAAACAAAAACAGTTCTGAGCAGATGTTTACAGTGAATCATTTTTAGCAGAAGAAATAAAGGTATAAATTATTTTCGAAACAGTTCAAAACAGTTCTAAAGCTTTTTCTCTTGAAATTCATTCTTTTTCATAATCAGTAGACATAGAAATAAGATAAACTCTATCTCAGATATACACTATACCTGCATCGAGAATGACAGTTTTAGAATTATTTTCCCCAATTTTATGAGCAAAAATAATATCGTCAGGAATACCTTGTCACAGGTAATCATCATATTTAGTTTTAGAAAGAATTTGCAAAATAAATTGAGAATGTTCTGTATTAATATAGTTCGCTGTATAGAGGGAACGAAGCAAACGAGTATATTCTTTAGCAGTAATTTTTCATTCTTGATCGAAAAAATCTTCCAAGCCCAAAGCCACAAAAACATCTTTAACTTCATCCATAGAAAGATTTCGATAAAGTATCCTGTAAGCAGTATTATCAGAATTAAGAAGCATTTCTTCGAGTAAAGTCTGAATAGCAATTGGTGTTCAGATAGGATATTTATACACATCTCCCCATTCATTGTCTCTGTCTTCCTTCGTGAGCATAAGCTGATTATAGAGCTTCCAATCTCCTTTTTCTACCTTTTTCATGACTGCCATAGCAAGAGGCACTTTGATCAGCGAAGCTGGTAAAATACGAACATCCTGATTAACAGATATATTTGCCCCGGTATTAAGATATTCAAAATAAAGCGATGTATAAGACAATCCTTGTTCTTCAAAAATCTGATTCAGCTCTTCACGTACAGGCTGAACAGTCGTTAAGAGATCGCGTGACTGAGCAAAAAATCGCATAGGATCTAAGAGCGGATATTTATTTCGAAAAGAATCCAAATTTATACCCTGAAATACAAAATAAGCTCATGAGAATGTAATAATATTAGTTCACAAAATAAGAAGGAACCAAAGAGTGTTTTTATTTTTAAAACTAAAAAAGGATATTTTAGAATTAATCATATTTAATCATTTATAATATTAATCTGACAAACAACAGAAGAAGAGGTGTCGCCCTGGAGAGTATAAATAATTGGGATAGTGAAATCCCCTTCCCAAGCTCCTAACTGTCGAGCTATATCAAATTCTATAACCGTTTCTCGAGAACCAGGAACATAGGTATACTCTTTGTTTTTCTTAAAAACCACGTTTAGTCCTGCAGGGAGTGCTCCAATTTCCAAAAATGAAGGTAAACTTTTTTTCTTGTTCTGAAAAAGAGTTACTCGAGCACGAGCAGATTCCTGATTTTGCAAGTCAGCTCGAAATATATCTGCCCTACATGTATGAGTTGCCTCAGGGTCTAATAAAATTTCTTTTGTATAGGTACGAACAGTGAGATCTGCTGTCTCTAAAAGAGATTCCAGAAGGGCAACAGTCGACTGAGTTTCGCCCTGAGATTCAAGGACTGGAGAATTATCTTCTGGTGGTAATTCTATTGGAGGATCAAATAAGGGACCTGGAGGATCAGGAACAATAGATGGATCAATAAGATCAACATTTGGATCTTCATCTGTATTATCTGCCAAAGTAGGCTCATTTTGTATTTCCTGTTCTGCTTCGTCTTCTAGTTCAGTGAAGATAACTTCTATTTCCACGAAAACATCGTTATTAGAAAAAAGAGTTATAATCTCCTCCGCCTCAGGAGTTATCTCACCTTCCATAGTCGAAATAATATCATCTCCAGTATCAATAAGGGTTATTTCAGAAGACGAGGTTTCCGGAGAATCTCATCCTGATTCAGAAACATTTGCATCCGAAGATGAAGTCTCTGGAGAATCTCATCCTGATTCAGAAACAGTTTGAAAAGATGATGTGGAAATATCTGTCACAACTGAAGATGAAGACTCTTCAGGAACTGGCTGAGATTCAGAAACAGTTTCAGAGGTCTGTGCTACAGGAGAAGTTTCAGAAGAGGGCATCTCTGCAGGAAGTTGCTCAGATACAGGAGGAACCTCAGGAGCAGAAACTTCGAGAGAACTACTCGCCTCTTCTTGAGCCATTGCAAAGAATGAAACAAAAGAAATCGAGAGAATAAAAAGAGTGACACCGAAAGACAGATGTCTACTCCTGATGAGTCTGTCAGAAATCCAAAACATAGATTATTTATGAGATGGGGGAACTCTTATGATATCACCTTTTTTGAGTGTGTATGGAGGTTTGAGACGATTTACTTTTGCAAGCAGTTTCCATGATACATCATGTTCAGCTGCCAGAGTAGTAATATCAGTCTGATTCTTCAGAGTATATTTGACCCAATGATTGATAACCCATTGTTCACGGCGACGAGCAACAATATAGAGAAATACAAGGGCTACGAGAATAGCTACAAATATAAGCTCAACAATAAAGCCAAGCAATGTCGGAAATGTGAGGAACCAGACAGCTGGGCCATCGAGAGTCACAAGCGCACCATCAGTGTTATTTCAGATCTGTGCTTCCGGATTGGGATCATAAGAAACAGAAAAACTCGAACGATAGAGTCAGCCCCAAAATGGTTTTTTCAGATCAAAATTCCAATCAGAAACTTCACCTCGGAGAACTGGATATTGTCATCATTGCTCAGCATATTTGACGCCAAAGAAATAACGAGTTACGACAGAAACATCGGTGTCGATAGAAACGTTACCAATATTTTTTACCTGAGGATGTAGAATGATAGTGCCATTCTGACGCTTATAATCAAAGCCTAAAAGACTTATCAGTTTAACTTACCAGCACCGGGCAGGCCTCAGACCCATTACGTCATCTTTCGATTTTGCAGAGTCCTGTGTTTTTGGTAAACAGTCGCTAGAGCCACTTTATTGCAACCCCGTTCAGCTCGGCCTGTACGGCCTCACTTACGCAGGGCACCCCTTCTCCCGAAGTTACGGGGCTAAATTGCATAGTTCCTTAGGGAGTGTTCTCTCACGCCCCTTGGTGTATTCCACCCACCTACCTGTGTCGGTTTGCGGTACGGACATCGTACTGACTCGCTACGAGGCTTTTCTCGGCAGCGTGGGATCAGCCCGTTTATGGCCTTGCGGCCTCCCCATCACATCTCGGCGTTAACGGAATTGCGGATTTGCCTACAACTCCCGCCTACCTGCTTGGACCGGGTATTCCAGTGACCCGGCGGT
>CALETF010000111.1 GCA_937920005.1 uncultured Candidatus Altimarinota bacterium | reverse complement strand
ATGTCACAACTTGCGAGAATAGGCTTCAAGAAGCGAGAAAAAAGCATCGGAGAGAGTGCGTTTGTACCAGGTGCGATGAGGGGAAGGTGGAGATTGTATATCGTTCTCAGATATTCGCTCACCTTGATACCTTTTATCTCTGTCACATTTTGAAATGAGAGAAAAATACCCTTCAGAGAGCGCTCTTCTGGAGCCATAGCAAGCAGATTCTCACCATCGAGAGTAATAGTTCATTCTGTGACTCCATAAGCAGGATTGCCCATGATGATGCTCGCAAGCGAAGACTTCCCAGAGCCGTTTTTCCCGAGAATACAGGTGTTTTTTCCTTTTTCGAAAGAGACATCAATACCGTGAAGTATCTCAGTATCAGAGACTTTTGCATGGAGATTTTTGATTTCGATCATAGAGGAATAGTAAAAGAAAACAGCAGAATGCAAGCCTGAAGACTGTCATCCCGACGAAAGTCGGGATCCAGGTGAATTGAATTCCTTAATGTACTCTTGTTTCCAAAAGTACCAAAAGAATTTAGGGGACAAAAACTCGGCCAGTTTTTTCATCTCACAGTTCTGTATTCTTGGACCTTAAACAGTTTGTCCCCTAAAAACCCGTTTCTGCCTTCTTGTTTGTCATTCCGTTGAAAAACGAATCTAGGAAAATATATATTAACCTATAACTGCCTTAAGTGCTATTTTCGTCCATTCTTCCCAGATGGTATTGGGATTTTTCATCATTTCATGAAGTTCGTCTGGCGTGTAAAAACCTTCATTGACGACTTCTTCGCTGCCTGTAGCTGAAGGAGAGTCTGTGGTGATGACGTAGAGAACTCCGATATGGACTTTACTGACCTCATCCTTTTCGCTATTGATATAACCGATTGGGTCGACTGAGAGGATTTTTCCGTGGAGTGTGATTTCTTCTTCGAGTTCACGAATAAGTGAATCAGCGAGAATATCACCTGTTTCATCTTCTTTTTCGATATGACCACCTATTCCACACGCCCATTTGCCAGCGAGACGTGTCTCGTGTGCTTCTGTACGCTTGTCCCCACGCTGATAGGCAAATATTTTCCCTTCAGTATTGCGGATAACTGCATACGAAATAGGCTGCTTCATAGTAAAATCTGTCTCAGCATCACCTCGGCGAGTATACGTATAGTTTTCGAGAATCACCTTGCGGAGATCGTTCTCTGCATGTGGGATAAAACCTTCTGGATGGACTCCAGTAGGGAAGAGTACTGCATTTGGTACTGTCACAATAAGTGTGTCGAATTTGTTCATAGACTGAAATGTATAATTAAATAACAAAAAGTAAACATTATAAATCCTATTCCACTGGAAATCCCTGACTCTTGAGCATATTTCTGACTGTATCCCCATAGAGAACTCATGGACAGAAATGTGTGTGATAGTGCTCTATGCTTCGTGTATCAGGTTTTGTGGGTGTGATGGTCTCGCGAGTAAAAGAGAAATATTCTTCGCCTGTATAAAAATCTCGTACCCAAGCGTGAACATCCTCCATCTCTGACCATGTAGCATGATCAAACTCGCTTGCATGAATATGATGCTCATAGGGAATTGCCATGATGTGCTCTTTTGTACCAGTGTAGGGAAACTTATTTTGCACAATCATCCAATATTTTCATTTCCAGAGTACAGGGGTTTCAAATTTTTCTGTTTCACAAAAAGGGCAACCGTCTCGCCCGATAAATTTTCTATCTCAGAGGATTTTTTTGTATTCTTCGCGAGTGTTAATTTTTGTCATTTTTATGAATAATTATATCTGATTTTGAGATATCGAGTTCTTGTTCGACTGGAAATCATTGATTTTGGAGCATTTTTCTCAGATATTTTCCTTGAATCTCCGCTCCTATAAACTGCATATGGTAGTGCTTAATGGTCTTTGTTATAGTTCCGTGAGTTTCTCTACAAAATGAGAAATATGTCTTATCTCAGAAGTATTTCTTCACTTCTTCATGGACTTGTTTGAGCTCTGCGACTTCCTCTTCGGTGAATTCTGTGAAAAATTCTTTGTGAGCATGTGGAATTGCCATGATATGCTGGTCATTGCCTGTGTAGGGATATTTGTTGTAGAGAAGAATCCAATTTTTTCCTTCCCAGATAATCATATCTTGAAATTTTTCTCGTGAGCAAAATGGGCAATCATGGGCTTCAAAAATTTCTCGATCACCCAGAAATGCGTAGTATTCTTGTCTTGTACCGAATTGAACCATAAAATAAAAAAATAACTATTTGCGTCATTCTCGGGCTTGACCCGAGAATCCAGGATATAAAATATCAACTAGATTATATCTTCATATAAGTCTCTCCATTCTGGATTCTGTTTTTCAATAAGTGTTACTTTCCAATCCCGTACCCAGTGTTTGAGAGTTTTTTCTCTCTGCAAAGCGGCTTCCATTGTATCTGTGCATTCAGAATATACAAGAAGTGAGACATCATATTCCGCAGTGAATCACTCAAACAAATGATTCTTATGTTGCCAAACTCTTTTCACTAAATCGCTCGTCACTCATATATAAATTGTGCCATTTTTCTGACTTGCCATCATATAGACACAGGGCTGAAATGGTCTTCAATGGTTTCTCATAAGGAAAGTATATGTCCTGGATCCTCGGGTCAAGCCCGAGGATGACGACTTGCAACTTCGTTGTTTATATGATGGGTCAAACCCGAAGATAACAGGCTCTAAATCCCAAGTAAACGCTTCAAATCAATTTCCTCAAGGTCATCAATCTTCTCTACAAATGCATCATCATGGCTGACCATGATAATACCACCTTCGTATTCGTTGAGTGCTTCAGCGATGACGGGGAGGTGACGGAAGTTGATATGATTTGTTGGTTCATCGAGGATGAGGAGGTGTGGTTTCTGAAGCACAAATCGAGCATAACAGAGGAGACCTTTTTGACCCTCTGAGAGTGCGTAGACAGGATTCTTCAATAAATCACCGATAAGGAGAAACTGAGCCGCGACTTTGTAGACGTCTTGATCAGTACATTCGCTGGTCGCAGAATGGAGAGAGTCCCAGACTGTCATATTCATATCGAGCGCATCGAAGTCCTGGCTGTAGTAACCAATAGATACTTCTGGCGTGATAACAGCATCTTCATCTTCGCCGCTGGTGAGGCGCTTCAGGAGTGTTGATTTGCCGATACCATTTGGTCATTTGAGTATATATCGCTGACGTTTTTTGACCGTAAGAGAAAAGGGTACGTGCACGACATCGTGAGTGAGTGGACTCATGAGGCTCAGACTGTTTATCTGGACAATAGGTCCGATAAGGTTTGGGAATTCTATGGTGAAGGCAGGAATAGTTTTGTCGTCTTTTCGTACCGCTACTTTATTTTCCTCAGCTTCAGCGACATCATCGCGCATTTTACTGGCGAGTTTACGCATTTTACCTCCTTTATTACTAAAGAAGTTGATTTTATCCTTTGAATCCTGGATTTCCTTTTCCATTCGGGCATTTTGTTGTCGTTCTCTCTCTATCTGTGCTGCGATTTGATCGACGACATCATAGTAGTTTCCCCAGTATTGTTCAACCGTTTGTCTCTGGACATTGAGATAGAGGACGCCATCGGTGAACATATTGAGAAAATCTGCATCATGTGAGATAACCACGACGGTTTTTTCGTAAGCGAGGATGAAATTGATGAGGTGGCTGATACCTGCAGTATCGAGATTATTGGTTGGCTCATCGAGGAGGAGAATATCTGGTTCCTGGATGAGGGCGTGGGCGAGGAGGAGACGAGCCTGTTGACCACCAGAAAAGTGTTTGAGGGTTTTATCGAGAGGCGCTACGAGATTGACCTCTTCGAGTACATCAGCGATTTTTCTCTCGAGTTTATTGTCTGAATTCTTAAATGCTGTTGCGAAGTATTCTTTCACCGTGAGATGCATCTGGTCACGAGGGATGACCTGTCGTGAGATAGCGACGGTTTTCCCTGGGACGAGATTCATCTTGCCTGATTGGAGTTTGAGCTCGCCCATGATGAGTTTAAACATCGTGGATTTACCAGCACCATTTTGACCCATGATGGTGATTTTTGTGTTTTCTCGAATAGAGAAATTTGCTTCGTTGAGAATGATGCGTTTGCCGTCATTGAAGGCAAAACAAGCTTTATCAAAACTGAGAATGACAGGAGAGGCGTAGGACATGCGGAGAGTATAAGAAAAAATGTCAATTATCAATTACGAATTATGAACATCTGAAATTTCTTGCAAAATAGGTAAAATTTGAGACTATTTCCTGCATGAAAACAGAACTTTTCGACTATCCACTTCCTCCTGAAAAAATTGCTCAACACCCGCTCGAACCGCGGGATAGTTCGAAACTACTCGTAATGCAAAAGACAAAAGACAAAGTACAAAGTGGAGAATTTGATGAAATATTATTCTGAGATATTACCTCGCTGCTTCGTCCTGATGACATCCTCGTCATCAATGATACGCGCGTGATGCCTGCTCGTATTAAATGAGTGACTCAATTAAGACAAAATACAAAGTACAAAGTACAAAATGAAGGAACTTCTCATGATGAACTAAAAACTAACAACCAAGGACTAACAACCAAGGATGTCGAATGTCTCTTTCTCCGAAATACTTCTCCTGATGTGTGGGAGATTATGTGTTTCCCGGGAGAACGTCTCAAAACCTGAAGAACGATTATCCTCGAAAATTGAATGATGCTGGAGATAGTGGGGGAGACCTATGCTGGCAGATTGGTAAAAGTCCCCGTGCCACATCACGAATGGCTCGAAGTACTTCAAAAATACGGAGAAATCCCTCTTCCGCCCTATATCACTGAACACCTCGAAAATTCTGAGCTCTATCAGACCGTCTATGCTGAAAATCTCGGCTCTACTGCCGCACCCACCGCATGACGCCACTTTACGCCAGAACTCCTCGAAAAAATCCAATCTATGTGAGTGAAGATAGCCCATGTCACGCTCCATATCGGTCCGGGCACTTTTAAACCTATCTATGAAGACGATGTGACGCAGTATCAGATTCACTCCGAGTTTGTGACTATCCCCGCTGAAACTCTTGAACTCCTGAAAAACCGAAAGGGGAGAGTGATAGCCGTCGGGACGACCTCTATGCGCTCACTCGAATCGTATGCAGCAGGGAAACTAAAACCCGTCATTCCAGAATATCGTAGTGCAAGCGAAGCGGCACGAGATATATCTGGAATCCAGGTGGATAACTACGCAGAGCGTGCTAATAATTTTCAAGGAAATGATAATTGACCTGGATTCCGGGTCGCAGATGTCCCTGCTACGCAATGAACATCCTTGCCCGGAATGACGGGCTACTCAGGCGACACAAACCTCTACATCACTCCAGGGTATGAATTTAAAATCGTTGATGTTCTCATCACCAATTTCCACGCACCACGAACATCTCTCCTCGTCCTCGTCGCCGCATTTATGGGCCTAGAAAATATGCAAGCCGCCTACCAATACGCTCTCGAACATAACTTCCGATTTCTCAGTTTCGGGGATGCCATGTGGGTGGAGAGAAAATAAACAAATTTATATGTTTTTTACTATTTCTTCTACTACCATTTCTGGTTTCCTTATCTTTCCTGAATCTATTAATTGGTAAACCCTATTCTTTGCTATAAAAATATTATTTCTTTTCAAATTTTCTTTTAATTTTTCAGAATCTTTTAATTCAGGTTTCATATTTGCGATCTCATAAACCAATTCATTACCTTGAGGGATTTGTTTCCATAATAATCTAAAATTTTCTTTTTCTAAAACACCATCTTCAACCTATATTTGTAAATATTTAATTAATAATAAAATAATACCAATAAAATGTGAAACATGCAAGGA
>CALETF010000110.1 GCA_937920005.1 uncultured Candidatus Altimarinota bacterium | reverse complement strand
AAGTAAAAAAAGAAAAAATCGTCGCCCCTAAAGCAAAGAAAGAATCTGCTCCGAAAGTCTCAAAACGAGATGTGGCTATGACGACGACTATCACATCAGCACGTGTAGAAAAGCCAACACACGGCGCTCTCTACGTTCGTTCTGGTCGTCACTTCTTCACGGAAGATCGTTCTATCGTCGAAATGCCTGAGCTTATCGCAGCTCAGCTCGATTCATATTCTTCGTTCCTTGATTACGGACTTCAGGAAGCGCTTGAGAGTGTTTTTCCTATCTCAGATTTTTCAGAAGAACGTGTCGAAATCCACTTCAAGGGTATGGAACTCGAAGAACCTCGTTATAGTCCAAAAGAATGTCGTCGAAAAAATCTCAACTACGAGTCTTACCTCCGTGTAAAACTCCAGATGCTCAATAAGGAAACAGGTGAAATCAAAGAAGATACGGTGTTTATGGGCGGTATTCCTCTCATGACAGCAAAAGGAACATTTATCATCAATGGTGTTGAGCGAGTAGTAGTTCATCAGATTATCAAGGCTGACGGTATCTCATTCGAAGCTGATGCTGGTGTATATACAGCGAAAATCAAACCAAAAAAAGGTGCATGGCTCGAGTTCTCTGTTGATAAACGTGGTGTTATCACTGTTCGTATCGACAAGAAACGCAAGATGCCAGCAACGACACTCCTCCGAGCGTTTGGTATTGAGAGCGATGCAGCACTCATCAAGGCATTTAGCGGAGACAAAGAGATGATTGCGAAATTCCTCCAACCAACACTCGATAAAGATAAAACAAAAAACCAAGTTGATGCATGGCATGCTCTCTACAAGCTCATCCGACCAGGCGATCTCGGTACAGATGAACGTGTAGAAGATCTCTTCCGTACGACATTTTATAATCCAAAACGATTTGACCTCGGTGAAGTAGCGCGACTGAAAATGTCTCGTAAACTCGGAGTCAATGGCGTGTATGAAGGAGATGGTCGATTCCTCTCAACTGATGATGTCGTAGAGACACTTCGATATCTCATGAGACTCCAACTCGATGATCCAACTGCGACACCTGATGACATCGATCGTCTCGATAATCGTCGTATTCGCTCAGTTGGTGAACTCGTACAAGAAAAATTCCTCGTTGGTCTCGCTCGTATGGAGCGTATCGCAAAAGATCGCATGACTGTCCTCAATCTCGATGAATCAACAGCACGAAGCTTTATCAATCACCGACCAGTCGAAGCAGTTGTTAAAGAGTTTTACTCAAGCTCTCAGCTCTCACAATTCATGGATCAGAGTAATCCTCTTTCTGAGCTCGCTCATAAGCGTCGTATTTCTGCGATGGGTCCTGGTGGTCTTACTCGTGAACGTGCTTCGTTCGAAGTCCGTGACGTTCATCCAACTCAATACGGTCGTATCTGTCCTATTGCGACTCCAGAAGGTCCAAATATCGGTCTCGTTCTCCACTTTGCATCATTCTCTCGTGTTGATAAATACGGATTCCTCCAGACTCCTTACCGAAAAGTAGCACACTTTGTCAAAAATGATGGTAAATCAGCGGTCAATCGTATTACACTCGAAGCAATCCTCGATGCAAAAGGTAAGGTCATCGTCGAAGAAAAAGTCCTCATGACTGCTGCTCATGCAGACGCACTCAAGAAAAACTATAAAGAAGATGAGATCCTCGTTCGAGGTTACCTCACTGACGAATACGAATACGTCGATGCTTACATCGAACGTGATTTCACTATCGCCGAAGCAAACTCTCCAATTGATAGACATGGAAACTTCTCAGAAACTCGTCTCGGTGCTCGTCAAAATAGTGAAGCGACTATCGTCTATGTTCGTGATATCACTCACATCGACGTCTCTCCAAAACAAATCGTTTCAGAAACAACATCACTCATTCCGTTCCTCGAACACGATGATGCGACTCGTGCGGAAATGGGCTCAAACATGATGCGTCAGGCTGTTCCTCTCGTACACTCAACGGCACCAATTGTTGGTACAGGTAATGAGCTCGAATTTGGTTACAAGAGTGGTTACTGTGTCCGTGCAGAGCACAATGGAAAAGTGCTCGGTGTTGATGCGAAACATGTCACTGTCATGTATGACAATGGTGAAAAGAAAACCTATGAACTCCTCACATTTGAGCGATCAAATCACGACATGATTATTCACCAATATCCTCGTGTTTCACATGGTCAGGAATTCCTCGCTGGTGACGTCCTCGTCGATGGTCACTCTATGGAAAATGGTGAACTCGCGCTCGGTCACAATCTCCGTGTAGCATATATGCCATGGAACGGATACAACTTCGAAGATGCGGTTATCCTCAACGCTAACCTCGTTGAAAAAGACATGTTTACCAGCGTCTCAATCAATGAATATACACTCGATGTTCGTGAAACAAAACTCTGACCAGAAAGTACAACAAATGACATCCCAAATGTCTCTTCTGCGAAACTCCGTGATCTCGATGAAAATGGTATTATCCGTATTGGTGCATTTGTGAAGGGTGGTG
This sequence comes from uncultured Candidatus Altimarinota bacterium, assembly GCA_937920005.1. Lineage (GTDB taxonomy): Bacteria > Patescibacteriota > Gracilibacteria > BD1-5 > JAGOOR01 > JAGOOR01. The sequence continues at coordinate 485 of CALETF010000110.1, read as the reverse complement.
ATATTCTCGTCGGTAAAATCACTCCAAAAGGCGAACAAGAACTCTCTCCAGAAGAACGTCTCCTCCGAGCGATCTTCGGTGATAAATCAAAAGACGTCAAAGACTCTTCTCTCTATATCCCATCAGGATCAGGAGGAAAGGTGATTGGTACGCATGTTCTTCGTCGTGAAGATGGAGATAACCTCCCAACAGGAGTATTCAAGCAAGTAAAAGTCTATATCGCACAAACTCGTAAAATTGAAGTCGGTGATAAGATGGCAGGGCGCCACGGAAATAAGGGTATCGTCTCTCGTATCGTTCCGATCGAAGATATGCCATTTATGGAAGATGGAACCCCAGTTGATATCATCCTCAACCCACTCTGAGTTATCTCTCGTATGAACATCGGACAGATTCTCGAGACTCACCTTGGTGGTGCTGCGCGCAAGCTCGGTGTCAAGATTGCAACTCCAATCCTCAACTGACTCACAACTGATCAGATCAGT
>CALETF010000109.1 GCA_937920005.1 uncultured Candidatus Altimarinota bacterium | reverse complement strand
TTCCATATTTGGAAGAAAAAACTGACAGAAGTTCAGAGTCTCTTCGAAGGACGAAATTTTGATCAATTTCAGAGACAAATCTATCTCGCAGCTATCGATCAACTCTGGATGGAACACATCGAAAAGATGGCAAACCTCCGAGAAGATGTCGCATTTGAATGATATAACCAAAAACAACCACTCCTCGTCTACCAAGAACGCGCATACGAATTCTTCATGCAAATGGTCGATGAAATCAATTACCGTGTGGTTCGTGGTATCCTCTCAGCCAAGGCAAATACTCAGGTACAACAAGTAGAAATCAATCTCGATGACCTGAAACAACTAAACCCAGTAGAATCTAGCGGAAATAGCCACCCCCTCTTACGCCAGAAATCAGACAATCAATCAGAATGAGGGATAAAAGTTATACGAATAAAATAAATAATTGATAAGTCAATAACCTTCTTCTCTCTTTCGTACGTGAGAAAATTGGAAAAGGTGTCTGAAATATGCTATGCTGATGGTATGGAAATCAATCAAAACAGTATAGCACACCAAGACGGTCTACTCGTGCTCATGTGTGTGGGCACTCTCGATGAGAAAACCTCTCCTCCAATTTTTGGAAGTATTCTGAAGTATGCAAAAGAAGCGCCACAAGTTGTTGTCTTCGATCTCTCCCGTGTAGAAGGTATCAAAACAGCCTTTATCACGGGTGCACTCGAAATAGCGAAATATCTCCAAACGAATGGTGGCACAACTATCATCATACCAGGGAAAATGGGTGATGTACTCGAAATAACTGGCATCAAACAATCAGCGCATATGGTCACTTCCCTTGATGAAGCCAAGGCGTATGCCCGAGAACACTTCCCTCACGTCATAGATTTTGTTCGTGAACAAAAACAGAAACAAGAAATTTCTCATGCAACAGAAGGACAAAAAGTAGATCCAAAAACATGGAAATTTTTCGAAGATGAAGCAAAAACTCAAATAAGTATCGAAAATATCCTCAAATACGCGATTGAAACCAAGGCATCAGACGTTCATATTTCAGCTGGTAAGCCCATGGCATTCCGTATTGAATGAGTCCTTCTCAAAATAGAGCATGAACCAGCTCTCACACGAGAACACATGGATCAAATCAAGAAAAAAATACTTGAGAAACATCCTGATATTATGGAAAAACTCGATAAATCTCATGATGCAGACTTTGGATATATCACAGAAACAGACAAAGTATCATTTCGTGTCAACGGTGCATGGTCACTCGAAAATCTCAATTTCACATTTCGACGTATCGAACAAAATGCAAAAAGTATAAAAGATCTCGGACTCCCTGATGCAATTGATCGTTTTCTGACAGCAAAACAGGGTCTCGTGCTCGTCACAGGTCCAACTGGTTCTGGTAAATCAACCACACTCGTTGCCATGCTCGAAGAAATCAATCGAACTCGCGGTGAAAATATCATCACCATCGAAGACCCAATAGAATTCCTCTTTAGCGACAAAAAATCAGTCTTTTCTCAGCGAGAAGTTGGCCGAGATACCAATTCTTTTGTTGCGGCTATTCGTGCAGCCATGCGAGAAGACCCAGACGTCGTGATGGTCGGAGAAATGCGTGATACAGATACAGTCGAAGCAGCGCTCAATCTCGCCGAAACAGGTCACCTCGTTTTCTCAACACTCCATACATCAGGAAGTGTCCAAACCATCAGTCGTATCGTACAATTCTTTAGTCCAGATCAGCAGAGACAAATCTTTACCCGTCTCGCAGATAGCATACTCGGTGTACTCTCTCAACGTCTCGTCCCACGAAGAGATGGAAGCAATAAACGAATCGCTCTTTTCGAGCTTATGCTCGTCAATAGTGGTATAAAAAATCTGATACGCTCAGGCGATCTCGCTCAAGTCAATAATGCCATCCAAATGGGTCGATCAGAAGGCATGATACCTATGTACGTCTACGCTCAAGAACTTGAACAAAAAGGTATCATACATCGTGATGACTATGCATGATTCTTCACTAATCAAGATATCTAGTATGCGATATTTCTTTAACAACATACACCGATTTCTCCCGCATCTCATTCTGTGTGCGTTTCTCCTGACAACTGATTGGTCGTGGGCAGCAGGGGTAACAGGAATCTGAAATGGTACGAGTAGTACACGTGACCTCTCCAATAATTCGATATTCAGACCTGGAACTGGAGACTTCGTAACCGTTGTACGAAATATTGCCATTGATCTGATTGATGCTGCGAGAATTATTCTCAATGGAATAGCACTTCTCGCTATGCTCTACGTCGGTTTTCTATGGGTGAGTAGTATGGGGAACGAAGAAAAACAAGCTGATGGTCGGTACAGAATTCTCCTTATCGTCGTAGGTTTATTCCTCATCAATATAGCAGAACTCGTCTATACTATCATCACAGGAAGCAGCTATCTCGATGATGACTTTGGTCGCAAAGTCAGCTCCGTATCATCTCGTGATCCTGGTGGAGACTTCAACGAGTCAGCTTTGAGCTCATGTAATTATTTTTTCTGTCCTCAGAATTTCTGGTGAAACGGAAGCGTCATTGCTATCGTGAAATTTTTGGAAATGATCATGATTGCAACAGCTGTCGTGATGTTTACGTGGGGGTGATTTACTATGCTTTTCAGAGGAGATAATGAACACACGGCTCAATCAGCCAAAATGCGCTTGGTGTATGGAACTATTGCGCTTGTGGTTATCGGTTTCATAGAATCAATCTATCGGGCTATATTCTTTGGCGGTAGTCTCAATGCGACTGGTATTATGAAAATACTTGTCACAGTAGCAAACTTCTTCCTCTTCATAGCTGGGCCAATTGCCATAATATATATTATCATAGGATCATACTTTTATATTACAGCGGCTGGTGACGAAGAGAGAGCTGATCGAGGGAAAAAAATCCTGCTCTACACATTCTTTGCTACCATACTCTTGATTCTATCATATACATTCCTCGTTGAAATCGTAGGACTTAACCTCCTCTAATATGAAAAAATATATCCTCTTACTTCTCACCTGTTTATCACTCTCAATGAGTGTATACGCTTATCAAGAAGACAGTCTTGATGGATCCCTCGGAACCAATCTCAGTATCACGACGTACACAAGCGAACCAAGTGGAGTCGCTGGTGAACAGGGATCATTTGGTGAACTTTTTGGAAATACGAGTCAAACAGCACGGTATAAATGTACCATTTCTGCATCAACTGGTTTTATAGATTTTATTTCAAGTATCTACAAATATATCTTCTTTATCAGTCTCGTGGCAGGAGTACTCTTGATGGTAGTACTTGGTATCGGCATATCTATCTCTGGTATTAGTGGTGGCGTCGGAGAAGAGATAAAGAGCAAGGCAAAAAGCAAAATCATAGATATCCTTATAGGTCTCATAGCTCTTGCTCTGATTCCGTGGATTCTAAAAACAATCGCACCGTTTTTCTTTACGTAGTATTATTCTGTGTAGTCGAGGACGACTTCGTAGTTTTCCGAAGAAGCAACATGCCCTTCGTGGAGACCACCAATACAAGCAAGAAACTGGTCATCATCAGTTTCTATGAGTTTTTCTCAGAATCGATTTTGTACGAGATGTTCTGCTCCTGATTTTACACGGCATGCACAAGTGGTACAAGCACCAGCACGACACGCAAATGGCGAATCGATACCATGTTTTTCACACTGTTCTGTAATCGATGATTTCGAATCACCAGTAAAAGTATGCCAATTTCCTGAAGGATCCTTGAGTTTGATAGTAATCATATGGGTTTTATCATATAAATTTCTTGCATTTCGCAATATTTTTGTATTATGTCGCCGTTGGGAGTCTCGGAATAGAGACGCTCGCACCAATATTTCTTTATTTTTCTTTTTATGCCACGAGGCAAAAAATACAACGCAGCGCTCAAGTTTATTGAAGCTGGTAAGACTTACTCAGTAGAGGAAGCAATTGCTCTTCTCGAGAAGACAAATTACGTGAAATTCGACCCTACAGTCGAGATTCATTTCCGACTCGGTATCGACCCTACAAAAGCAGATCAGATGATCCGTATGGGTATGACACTTCCCCACGGTACTGGTAAAGCTATTAAAATCGCTGCCTTTACTGATGCTGGTGATGAAAAATCTCTTATTTCAGGTGGAGCACTTGTTGCAGGTGGTGATGATCTCATCACAGGTATCGAAAGTGGTTCTATCCCTCTCAATTTTGACATCGCTATTGCTACTCCTGCCATGATGCGCAAGATGGGTAAAATCGCAAAAGTTCTCGGTCCAAAAGGACTCATGCCAAATCCTAAATCAGGAACAGTTGGCGATGACCTCACAAGTATCTTAAAAGAACTCAAAGGTGGTAAATTCGAAGTAAAAAACGACAAACAAGGTGATATCCACGGTGTTTTCGGAAAGCTCTCTTTTGGCTCAAAAAAGCTCACTGAGAATCTCGAAAACTTCATTCAACACCTCAAAGAAGCTCGTCCAACAGGACTCAAGTCAACAGTAACATTTATTGAAGCTGTTTACGTATGTACTGCTATGGGTCCTTCTATCCCAGTAAAAGTCTAATTGAAACTTTTCAACAAACTAAGCTCTCTTTGAGAGCTTTTTTTGAAACACAAAAACAATAAACGCAGACAAAAGTGCCAGAAATAGTAGTTGCCCCGGACCAGTTTGCGGGAGTTTATCAATAGCAACAGGTTCTGTAAATGGTTTTTCTGGTTCTACATCAACGATAGCTGGAGGTGGCACAACTCCACCAATGTCACCCCCGAGAGACGGTAATTCTCCATTATAAACAACCTTCAGAGGAACCCTATTCTCTGGAGGAAGCTCAGCACCATCGAGAGAAACAACTTTTTTGAGAGTCAATTCATAGGGAACAGCAAGTTCCATTTTATTTTTAACCGTTACGAGAACAATACGGAGATCTTCTGGCGAAGATGAGATTTCTTGTATAACAATAGCTTTTTTATTTTTAGTGTTTTTGAGACTCATTTGAGCCTTTTTCACATCAATTGGACGAGTGAAAGCGAGCTCAATAGTGTTTTCTTTTGTCGCAACCGGGTCTCGTGATATGTTCATCTGGGGAGGCACGCTCGCAGTTTTTGCATGAAGAGGAATAGTCTTACCAATATCCTGTCATGCGGCATTATATCCGTGAACAACGATAGTATATTCTGTAAGAGGCGTGAGCTTGACGATGTCTCCTTCATTTTTTGCAATAAAATCCGTATCCAAAAGCGGATTAGGTGATACAGGATCAAGCAAATCTGTTTCGTCATAAAACACCTTATATTTGGCAGCTTCTGGAATAGCAGTCCAACTGAGAGTCATAGAAGTATCTACAATTTTCTTTGCTTGAAGGATACTCTGAGAAGAATCAACTGCAAAGGCAGAGAAACCTATTGCCAGAAGGAGGAGAATGTATACTCTGTACATAGTAATTTTTATGAATGTACGCTAAGAATACGCCAAAAACATGTTTTGAGCAAGCAAAAAAGTGAAGAACAAGCGGTTTCACCCTTGTAGAAATTATGATAGTCATTGTAATCATACTTATGCTCTCTCAGCTGGGGAATATTGGTGGACTTTTTAGAAACAGAGAAAGGAGTAAGGTAGAGGAAATCGCAGTAAAAATAGTAGCAACAATTGATGAAGAAAAAATAAATGCTTTGCTCTGAAAAACAGAAGATGGGAAAATAGTCCGAAAAAGAATGACTGAAATATCGCTCAAAAATGAGAATAGTATCGAAGTAAGCTCTCAAGCAAATCTCGCAGAAAGTGAAGAAACAAATTACGATCCAAGCACAAAGAAAACAAAAACATGGACACTTCCATGACTCGAAACATACGTGTATGGATGCCCAACGACGAATATACCTCTCGAGATAGACGACGTACAAATAGAATTCATCAACGAAAACATACAGTTCAAAAGCTCAGGGACGATTAGCCCACCGAGCCATCTAGTCCTCCTCCTGACACATATCAACACTTCGCATGAAATACATATAGACAAACGGACAGGACTCACGTATGAAATCGATGGGAAATGAAAAGACTCCAACGGTGATTGGCAAATAACCTGTAATTAACCTTTATGAAGCTCATTATTTTCCTTGTAGGACTTGTCCTCTCAGTCTGGGTAAGTGTCCTCGTTTACTCTCCAGTACAATCTTTTGTAGTTGATATACAAAAGGTATATCTTCAGAGCAAAGCAATTCAACGAACTGTTGTACAAAAATCAGGTAATACAATGAATACTATTACCGATGCATACAAAGAAATCGCACGAGTATTTGGTGTAGAAATAGCAGAAGAGAGCGCAAAAGAAGAAATATCAACACCGACACCCTCTGGAACACGAGATCCGATAGAACAACTCTTCGAACACAATATAGCACTCTGGATAGCAGCATGAGTTGGTTTTATGACGTTCAGTCTCTATCTCAATATTCTCTCCTTTATAGCGTTTTTTCTCAAGCCAATTACATTTTTTGTAAAATAAAACCCTCCTTGCAGAGGGTTATAATATAGAAGATACAATTATGATGAAGCTCGTCCGAGATATTCGTAGGTACGGCTATCAACACGGACTTTTTCACCTTGTCCAATAAAGAGAGGGACTTTGATTTCGAGGCCAGTACTGAGTTTG
>CALETF010000108.1 GCA_937920005.1 uncultured Candidatus Altimarinota bacterium | reverse complement strand
GTCCGACATTTTTACCGAGGAGTTTTCGTTTTGAATCGTTGAGAGAGTATTTCTCACTACCGAAGAGGTTCTTACCTTCGCGACGACAGAGTTTCTTTTTTGGACCAGTATAACGCATAAAATAGTTGTTAGTTTAGGATTACAATTTACGAATTTTCTTTTTCTTCGTACCGTTGTATGGGACAGGAGTTTCATCAACGATTGAATCAATCTCAACACCAGCAGCGACGATAGCACGGAGAGCATTGTCTCGACCAGCACCTACGCCCTTCACTGAGACATGAGCACGTTTGAGGCCATAGAGACGGATAGCTTCTTCGAGGCATTTTTCCATAGCCATAGTAGCAGCGTATGGAGTTGCTTCACGAGCACCCTTGAATCCTGCACGTCCACCACTGTGCCATGTGAGCACGTTTCCATCAGTATCAGAGACACTGACGTGTGTATTGTTGTAGAGAGCAGAAACGCAGATGACGCCTTGTTCGACAACACGTTTGGTTTTTTTATTTCGACGAAGTGTTTGAGCCATAAAAAGAAAGTAAGTGTATTATTTAGCAGCGATTTTTTTATTTGCGACAGTTGCCTTTTTCCCACGTTTTGTACGAGCGTTTGTCTTTGTACGCTGTCCACGAACTGGGAGGCCTTTTTTGTGTCGTACACCACGATAGCAGTTGATATCCTGGAGCGCTTTGACGTTTCCTGTGATTTCTCGACGGAGGTCTCATTCGAGTGTGTAGTTTTTGAGTTCGTCACGGATAACACCGAGCTCTTCTTCAGAGAGTGTTTCTACTTTGCGATCTGTTTTAATCTTTGCTGCTTTGAGGATAGCCTTTGAGCGTGTAGGACCAACACCATAAATAGAAGTGAGGGCGACCCAGAGGTGCTTGTGATTTGGAATGTTTACTCCAGAAATGCGTACCATAAAATTGAGAGAAAAAAGAAATTAACCCTGGCGTTGATTATATCGTCGATTTTTCTTATTGACGATGCGGACATACCTCTTGGTATGACTCTTGTTCCAGCGAACAACGATAACATCGTTTCGTGGATCACGTTTTTTTATTGACGGGCGAACTTTCATACTGATTGTGCGACGTTATGACGATAAATAATGCGACCTTTTTCGAGATCATACGGAGTAAGCTCAATATCGACACGGTCACCATTGATGAGTGAGATATTGCATTTACGCATATGACCAGAGACGTGGCCAAAGACGACCATACCATTGTCACCGAGTTCTTGACCAGAGAGAGAAGTTATCTGCACACGATAACTCCCATTAGGGAGCGACTCGAGGACAGTGCCCCCGGCAAGTATTTTCTCTTCTTTAGCCATGAAATAGACGGACTTTTACGATATGTGGCGGCATGATAGTAAAAAAGTTGCCTATTGCAAATCTTTTTTATAAAAAAATAAAATAGAAATTATGGAAGAAGAAAAAAATATGATTTAGAAGGCAAAAAGTCGAATGTGAAGAATTTTTGGTGTGTCAAAATACATATTTCACTCTCCCCTCTTTTTGAGTACA
>CALETF010000107.1 GCA_937920005.1 uncultured Candidatus Altimarinota bacterium | reverse complement strand
TCCGATCTCGTTATTTTTGAAAAACAATGAATTCAATCATGTCCATTTCGTCTTTACACTGAAAAATTAGATAAATTAAAACATAATTATATTGCTTTTACAACTTAATTCTTTGCAACTTGGTGAATTATCTGGTACTATGGAAGTGTTAATTTTAAAACTCTTCTATGCAACTCGAATTCGTCGGTGCAGCCCAAACAGTCACAGGATCAAAACATATCCTCAGAGTCAATGGTAAAAACTATTTGCTTGATTGCGGTATGTTTCAGGGGCGTCGAAAAGAATCAGACGAGGCGAATAGATTTTTCCCTCTCAAGGTCGAGGAGATAGATGCACTTATTCTCTCTCATGCACATATCGATCATGCAGGGCTCATACCACTACTTGTAAAAAAAGGATTTACGGGTCCGATTTACTGTACTCATGCAACACGTGATCTCTGTTCTATTATGCTCCAGGATAGTGCACGTATCCAGACACATGATGCTGAGCACCTCTCAAAAAAAGTAGGTAAAGCTCTTGAGCCGCTCTATACCGAAGAAGACGCTCGAAATGCTATTATGCAATTTCGTTCCGTTGGATATGGTCAAAAAATCCCACTCGCACCAGGAGTGTTTATGACATTTCATGATGCGGGCCATATTCTCGGTTCTGCCCTCGAAGAATGGGAAATAGATGACAAAGAAACTGGAGAGCATATCCGATTCTGCTTTACAGGTGATCTCGGACGTAAGCATCTCCCCATTCTTCGTGAACCGACACAACTCAAGGACATCGATATCCTCATCACAGAATCGACCTATGGTAATCGATTTCATGATGAGCTTGATAAGGTCGAAGACAGACTCATGAAGGTCATCAACGATACCGTTGCCCGTGGTGGGAAAATATTTATCCCTGCTTTTGCTGTCGAGCGCACACAGGAAATTCTCTATGTGCTTCGTCTCCTCATGCATCAGGGGAAAATCATGAAGCTCCCTATTTACGTTGATTCACCACTGGCTACT
>CALETF010000106.1 GCA_937920005.1 uncultured Candidatus Altimarinota bacterium | reverse complement strand
ATGCGATATGTCCATCAGGACCGATTCAGAAGAAGGCAATATCAAAAAATGGTATTTCTGATTCATATTTCGCTGCCTCTACGATATCTCATGGAGTGATAAATTGAGATGTTTGCAATATTCACATCTCACAGAGTGGTCAGATAAATTTTTCTATGACATGCACATCATTTCTATCCTTATCTCAAGCTGGCAAACATCGTTCATCCACGAGTCAGAATCTCAACTTCAGGAGGTCCACCCCTCTCCAAGTTTCTGGATGCGAGAGGACGTACTCATACCACGAGTCGAGAGATGTGCCTCCCGGGAGGCCAATATGTATATCCACACCGAGCTCCATCATGTCTCGGAGATGCCCAGAGAACCATGTTGTGATATCTTCGTAGGAATGCGTGATTTTCATACAGACTATCTTCTTGCGTTCACTCAGAAAATCAAGAAAATCATCCCATGAAGAAAAAAACACACTCCCCTCTCGATACCGTCTCACAGTTTGCCATACCTACGTTCACACTCGGGGCACAACTCGCACTCTCGATGAAATACCCTGAGTGGGCACTTGTACTCAATATGCTGGCTCAGCCATTTTGGCTCTACTCTTCTTGGCAATCGTACAAAAATGCCGGACAAGTAGGCATCCTCATCACAACGCTCGCCTTTTCTCTTATCACTGCAATTGGCATCGTGAATTATTGGCTCTAAACTTTTGGAATTTCTCCTGGTTTGTATATTTGTAGCAGTGGACAGTTATCAGTACAGTGAAGCAAATCATCCACTACTTGCCATGCGGCACGGACACTGTCCCAACGAACAAAGTAGGATGCATCTCGAGCAATTCCTTTTTCGAGGAGCGTCTCATAGGCGTTATTTTTATTATCAGCAGTTTCTGCAAATATTTTTTCACTCCCATCACGGAAAATAAATCGTACTGAGCTTTCTTTACGATCAAGTGCCTTGCCTGTTTCGAGTGTCACAATCGTATCCATCCATAGAGCATTATCGATGGTGAGTTTTGTTTTGATATAGGTCTCCGTTCGTGAGTCTGGTTTTACTCATGGAGTATTCTTGTATCATTCATACTGCCCGATAATAATGTCATGACGAGGGTCAAGAAGAAGCGGCGCTATCGAACTGATAGCCTGAAATATCCTATCTCGTACATCGTGCTGATCTCGAGAGTGAGGGGTTTGCATGGTAGCGAGAGCAAGCATCTGGAGGAGATGATTCTGAAGAAAATCTCTCGTTGCACCACTATGATCATAATATGCTCCGCGATCTTCTATAGTAAGCGTTTCACGTGCTGTGATATGAATCTCAGCAATTCTCTGACTGTACCAAGTATCACCCTGCTCCAGACGATATTCCATCATCTCTCGAACGAAGTTTTTCCCGAGATAGTGATCAACACGGTATATCTGATCTTCAGAGAAGACATGCTGAAGCTCGAGGTTGAGAGTAATAGCTGTCCTCAAATCATGACCAAAAGGCTTCTCTATCATAACACGAGATTGGGCAGTATTGAGACCGACAGAAGCGAGACCTTTAGCGACTGATACGAAGTATTCAGGACTCAAACAGAGATGATAAGTAATCTCACCATCCAAACCGCCTATGTGCGTAAGTTCGTTTTTTAATAGACCATAATCACCTCATTCTATGTCGATGCGGACGTAGGAAATAGTCTCTGTATGATTGAGGAGGTCGGGATATGGTGCCAGGAAATTGCGGAAATCATCTCGTGTCCAATCACGACGACCGATACAGATGAGGTTATTGTAGACTCATTTCTGAAGCAAGGTACCAAGAGCTGGGAGGACATACCTGGTTGCGAGGTCACCTGTAGAACCAAAAAGGACGAAAGTTTTCATGGAGGTAGTATATGCTTTTTGTAAAAACTGTGAAATCAATACACTTCCTCCATTCTATGCATTTTCTTTTTTCTCTTCTCGGTGCTGGTTTTCAGCTTTTTGCCTTTATCACCTATATTGCAAGCATCTTTCGTGGTAAAACAAAACCTCATCTCTACACCTGGCTTCTCTGGTGAACACTCGGCACTATCGTCACGGTCGTACAGATAACCAATGAAGGTGGTTGGTCAGTCCTCATATCTGGGCTTATGGCTCTCTGCAGTCTGACAACAGCGGCACTTTCTCTCAGATATGGCGAGACAAGACTCACAAAAAGAGATACATACCTCCTGACAGCTGCAATTATCACTATCATACTCTGGCAACTCTCAAAAAATGACCTCCTCGCTATCGTCCTCGTTTGTATCATTGATGCCATCGCCTTTTATTTTACATTCAAAAAGTCATATTCAAAACCCTACGATGAAAAACTCTCCTCATACGTCCTCTGGACATTCCAATTGATCAGTTTCGCTCTCGCTGTCAGAAATCCAACTCTCACAACCCTTCTCTACCCTGTTTTTCTCACTATAATGGAAGGCGTGTTCGTATGTTTTTTACTTTGGAGAAGAAAAATAACTAAAAATATATGACTTTTATAAATTATTTTGCTCAAAACTGAAAAGTATTAATTCTCTTATTTGCAATACTTATTCCTATAATATTTATAGCTTCAGTGGCAATCAAAAATTACACACAAAAACAAATTCCAATTCTTTCTATTGAATCTTTGATTGAATACATTAGTCAAATTGTACCAAATTTTAAAAATCAACGTGATTTATTTTATGATTCACAGAGAATAAAATATTCTCTGAGGACTAGCATATTTCAAAGGTATCCACAACGTATATTATTTATCACAAAAAATATTGAAATACACCATAACATGACTCAGTATTCATATATATTACGCTGATCTATAAATCAAATGTTCCCCCAGTTTCAAGATGATTGGTCGCGTAGAGACTTCAATAAAATGGAAAAATACATAGATAAAAATGAATTACAGCGGCTTAAAAATATTTATTATTTCAATTTTAAAAATGGTTGGGATATACGATTCGATAATCGAATAGAAGAATTTTCAGTACTATGAAAATCACATAATGATGAATACAGAGTCCAATTAAACATGAGTGCTATTTTGATTACAATAGGAACAAATTGATTGGTTTGGTTAGGCAATGAAGAAAGAAAGTTTTTTACAGAATACTGGGATGTAAAATTTGCTGAAGATAATAAACTTATACTTCTGAAAATAATAGATTCATAATTATGAACTGGATAGAGTCTTTTACATCAAAAAATAAACCTATTGTAGCCCTCGCACCAATGGATGGATACTGCGATAGTGCTTTTCGAGCAGTGTGTCAAAAGGTCGCTGGAGGTAATATAGTCGTATTCTCAGAATTTTATAGTGCTGATGGCCTCCATCACAATCCCCTCCTCGCAAAACGAGTTCTCGTTCATGACCCAATTGAGCATCCGCTCGTATTTCAGATATTTGGAAATACGCCTGAGATATTTCTCTCTGCTGGGAAAATCATCGAATCCTATGGTGCTCAAGGTGTCGATATCAATATGGGTTGCCCGGCGAAAAAAGTCGTCAAATGTGGATACGGCTCTGGACTGATGGTCGATCGTGATCGAGCTATGAAAATCGTCAACATCCTCGCAGAAAATCTCTCCATCCCTGTCACAGTCAAAACTCGTCTCGGTTGGAATGGATCAGATGAGCTCGTAGAATTCGGGCAAGCACTTGAACAAGCAGGGGCAAAACTCATCACCGTGCATGGAAGAACCTATCAACAAGAATATACAGGGAATGCTAACTGGGAACCAATTTTTGAACTCCAGAAGAATGTCAAAATACCTGTACTCGGGAATGGAGACTGTAAAAATTATGAAGATGGGATGAAGAAAAAATGAAATCTCGGAGGTTTTATGATTGCTCGGGGTTCACTCGGGAACCCATGGTGCTTTCTCCCAGAAAATTATGAACCTACCTGGCAAGAACGACTTGATGTCATGCGCGAACATATGGAACGAATGGTTGCAACAAAAGGAGAAAATCGAGCCTGTCTCGAGATACGTAAACACTTCACGCACTACCTCCATGGTTTCGAAGGTGTCAAAGAATACAGAAAGAGGCTAGCGGTTGTCACGAGTCTCTCAGAAACAGAAAATATTTTGAAAGAATTATCTGAACTAGACGTACTACATCTTGAGACTCACAAATAAAACCTATACTCTTATCATAATACCTACTCTATGTTTGACCTCGCTCATATACACGTCATGATTGTCCATCTCCCTATTATAGGAGCAGCTCTCGCAGCTTTGCCACTTCTCTGGTGACTCTATAAAAAAGATGCAACGATCCAGCTCGTCGGGCTAGTCTTGATGGGAGTATCTCTGATTGGACTCCCTATTGCTATGGGTTCAGGTGAAGAAACACTTGAAAAATTCATGACAGGTGGGATATCTCCAGACCTCGATAATGCTGGTGCACATTATGCTTTTCTCCACTATCAAGCAGCAGAATTAGTTTCAAAGGTGGGATATATCGCACTCGTTCTCGTCGCAGGACAGGTATTTTTCTGGAACAAGAAATTCAAATACAAGAAAGAACTTTTTCTCATCACCGTCTGACTCAATCTCCTCCTTATTATCGGATTTAGCTATGTAGGATATCTCGGTGGGCAAATCCGACATCCAGAATTTCGACCAACTGTTGTGACAGAAGGGAGTGCTACCCTTGCGAAATAGAATAAAAGTTCTACAATAACAGAATATGACCCCTGACCCCAGTCTCTGAATCGTACTCGGCATAGCCGTGACTGCATTTCTCGTTGCACTCAACGCGTTTTTCGTCGCCAGCGAATTCGCTCTCGTGAAGATAAGACTGTCTCAACTCGAAGTCGAAATAAAACGAGGGAAAAAATGGGCGTCTCAAACAAAAAAAATTCTCGAACATCTCGATAGTTATCTCTCTGGTATTCAGCTCGGTATAACCGTCGCATCTCTCTTGCTTGGTTGGGTTGGTGAACCTAGTATCGCAAGATGGATAGCTCATTTTCTGGAACTATCTAATATTTCTATCTCTCCGACGATTATCCATGCCATCGCTTTTGGTATCGCTCTCTTTTGTATTACCTTGATGCATATCGTCTTCGGAGAACAGATACCAAAACTCGTTGCTATTAAAAGCCCTCTTCGAATAGCATCATGGGTCAGTCTACCACTTATATTGTTTCAAAAATTATTTTTTCCGTTCATCTGTTTTTTGACAAACTCACCCAGACAGTAATGAGAATTCTCGGATATGAGTGATCAACCCATCACGATATCCATAGTGAAGAAGAAATAAAACTCCTCCTCACCGAATCAGAAGAAGGTGGCATCATAGCAGAATCAAGCAATGAACTCATACAAAATGTTTTTGAATTTGATGACCAAACCGTTCGCCAGATTTATGTCCCAAGAAGTCGCGTCTACGCTATCAATGTTGATGATTCGTTTGAAAAACACTTTGAAACAATCGTCAAAGAAGGGTATTCACGTATACCTGTTTATCGTGAAACACTGGATGATATAGTTGGTATTGTATATCTAAAGGACTTCCTTCCTGCTCTCAAAAATCATGGTACAGTCGATTTTCATAAACTCATCCGTCCAGTTCATTTTGTTCCTCAGAATCAAAAGATAGAACAACTCCTCAAAGATTTCCAGAAGCTTCATATACAGATAGCCGTTGTCACTAATGAACATGGTGAAACAGCAGGTATAGTCACTCTCGAGGATATCGTGGAAGAGCTCGTGGGAGAAATACACGACGAACACGATACGGAAGAAGAAGTCGTAATACAAAAACGCCCTGGTACCTATATAGTCCGTACTGAATCCACGATTGATGATGCCAATGATTACCTCCCTATCCCCCTCCCAGAAAGCCCTGAATATGATACTGTCTCTGGCTTTATCAATACTATCTTTGGTAGAATCCCAAATGCTGGAGAGATGATAGACTATAGCGAGTATGATATCACTGTTTTACGTCGTTGAAAAAATACCGTCGAGCTCGTCAAAATGCAGATTCAGAAATAAATATATCAAATATTTGCATTCATAAAAAATATGGTGTAGAGTAAAAGAGTAATTTAATTTTTAATTACTTTTTTATGACAGCAGAGAGCCCAAAATATTCTCGCCAAGAGATATCAGATGAATCAAAAAGAAAAAGCACGGCTGAAGAAATCAGAACAGCAAACAAATGAGTAGATAAAAAGAAAACTCCTGAGGGAAAGAAAGAACTCTCGCAAACATGGGTTCAAAAAGCAAATCTCACTCCAGCACAGAAACAGGCTCTTTGCGATGAATTACTAGTAAAAGATATCGACTCAGAAGATCCTAAAGAACTCGAAAGACGAGTGATTGCCCTCCAAAAACATCTTGGTTTTCCTGAAAAGGATTGCGATGGTATTCTCTGATGGAAAACTCTGGAAAAAGTCGATCAAATGGTAGAAGATCAGCATAAGCTAGAAGATGAAGAGGGAGGAATACAAAATAACGAAGATGGATATGGTTTCGATCGTGTGGCAAATGAAGAAACCAAAGAAAAAGACCGAGCAGCAAGAAAAGAAAAATTGAAAACAGACCTAGAATCATGAAATACAGAATGACTGACTGACGCTGATGGTAAAACTCTTATGCTAGAAGAGTCTAATTGAGAAAAACTTTTGAAAGGCACAGGCGATAACTCAGATAAATACTATAATATCGAGACAGACACCTACGAAACAAAAGCACAAAGAGATGAGAGAATAGCAAAATATAAAGATCAAACAACTGAAGAGTACAAAACCAAGATGGCAGAAATTGCGGACGAGATGAAATCAAATCCAGATGTATACTCAGATACTGAAGTAGGAAAATCTACCTACAATTTCAATGGCGAAGAACTCTCTCTAGAGGGAGAAGCGCCAAATCAATACATCACTCGAACTGTTAATGGAAAAAAACAAATGTGGGAATCAGAAAGTGAATCGTGGGAAGATATCCAGGAAATAAAATACAATCCTGAAAGAATAGCAGCTATATCAAGCATTGACGGCGTTCCATTACCAGAAAACAAATGGACTCGAATTGATCATGCTGTGTATTTCAGAAACTGAGAAACACTTATTGCAATACTGGGTGATGGCAAGATGCAACAAGAAATTGGATGAAAATGGTATAAGCTAGAAGACTTCTCTAAATTACCAGCAGAAGCACAAACAGCAGCAGCTAATCAAAGACTGGAATGGTTTGAAAATACTTATTGAGATTGGAAAGATTGGGAATTCTTTAACGGAACTACAAAGAAATTCAACGATATACCCCTTGCAAACATAAATCGATTTGATGATCTCACGTCCGGTAACAGTGATAGCCGTATAGAAGGTCGAGCATTGATTACAATGGTAAATGGACTATTGCAAAGAAAGAAATCTGAAGCCCCAAAAATGTGAGAACTCACACTCAGTGAATACAATAAGTACAATAAAAACCCTGATTTATTTGCACAATCTCGTTTCCTTGAGCCAACCAAAAAAGGTCAAAAAATGGGTTTTGTTGACCCTCAATTATACGGAATTAATAGTGGTTGATACGAATACAATCGCCAAGGTGACTTAGTGGTTAAGCGACCAAAAACATGATCAAGCATGGATACAATCATGATTGCGGGCAAAGATGGAAAGTTTGAAAGCCAACGTTCATGGCTCCAAAGAGTACAAGCAGAACCCGGTAAAGAATATCTCGTAGCATGATCAGAAGACATGCGATTCCAGAAAGATAAAAATGGGGATGTCTATATTTATAAAACAGGTGAGAAAGACAAGCCTCTCGAGAAATATGCTAATGGCAAATGGGAAAAACCTACATGATCAGTCTAATTGAAAAACCGCAGCTCAAGCTGCGGTTTTAATATATATTCTCACCATTTTACTTCAAAAACCTATCAATAACCGCTCGGTATTCGAGACGTGATTTGATATCATTGAAATGATCTGTTCCTGGTTTTGCGAGTTCGAGGAGACGTTTTTCAAAGTCAGCATCACCAGCATATCGCGCGAAGACTTTTTTCATCTCTTCGAGTACTTGTGCCTCTGTGACTTCTGGCTTGTAGTGTTTCTTCATCTCTTCAAGAATAATCATAGACTTGATTCGGCGAGTTGCTGATGGTTCGATATGTTCTTTTTTAAATCCTTCTTCTGTCGTCTTTAGGTGTTCGAGGTATGATTTGATTTGCATACCTTGTTTCTCGATTTCTCTATTGTGATACTGCCAGAGATTCTCGACTTCTTTTGCGAGCATCTTTGGGCCGACTTCTACATCAGCTGTTTTGATAAATTCTCCAGAGAGTTTTTCTTCAGCTTCAG
>CALETF010000105.1 GCA_937920005.1 uncultured Candidatus Altimarinota bacterium | reverse complement strand
GCAGCGGGTCAAGGAAAGAGATTGCTTCCCCTCACTGAGAAGTCTCCAAAAGCCCTTGTGCAAGTGCACGATAGACCTCTTTTTCTGTTCTCACTTGCATGCATGATTCGTGCGGGAATACGAGACATAGGGATTGTTATACAACCTCAATTTCGAGATGACTTTCAGAGAGTATTAGAAAAAAATTTTGATGCAAAAATCACCCTCATAGATCAGCCAGATGCTCTTGGAATGGCTTATGCAGTGTGACTTGCTCGTGAATTTGTCCAAAACAGAGTCTGTATGGTCTTGGCGGGGGATAGTGTGAACAATTTTGATTTTACTCAAGCACTGACCTGATTTGAAACATGAGCGAGTATATTTGCACGCCGAGAATCTGATATAACCATCCAAAAAGCATCCGGAGTGGTAGAAATGGACGAGGCAGGGAAAGTGACGAGAATCATAGAAAAACCCGATATTCCTGCATCGGATTTGCTTCAAATTGCAGGAGGTATTTATGATGAGACTCTCTTTGAACGTATAGGCAATCTGACACCGTCATCTCGTGGTGAATATGAGATTACCGGAGTGAATAATTCCTATTTATGAGACAATGCTCTCACGTGCACTGATATGGGGAAAAGGTACTACAACAATGTGACGTTCCCAGCTGATGTTGAAAGTGCGAGTGAGTATGTACGAACGCACCCAGACGAGTTTTAGACTTTCATGCTCAGATATTTTTTTCGTTCTGTTTCATCCATCTTTTCTATGGCATAACGGAGCATAGTTCGAGGCATTTTCGGTGCATATTGATCCAGAAAACCACGGAGTTCCTCAATAGAACAACGTTTCCCAACTTCGCGGAGCATCCAGCCGATGGCTTTATGGATGAGGTCGTGCTTATGTGTGAGCATTCGCTCGGCGATATAAATGGTGAGCTTTGCATTGCCTTGTTTAATTTGATAAAACGAAGCGAGAACGATGATACGATTGATCCAGAGATTCGAACTCGCGATACACTGCGTGATAAAATCCACTCGCTCTTCATGCGAGAGCTCATGCTGGATATAGGGGCCGATAATATGCTCACTCGACGTATCGATGAGATCCCAATTATTGATACCAGAAACATGTTGCATATAAAATCTCGCCAATTCTTTCAGGGGGTATTTTTTCTTCTGTCCAAAATAGACGAGAATCAATACTCCAGCCAAGCGTATCTCGTGGTGCTTATCCGCCAGAAGTGTATCAACATCATTGAGTGTCATGTCAGGAGCATATTTCTTCACGAGTCCACGAGTTTGGGGGACCGTGAGACCGAGAAAAATATCACCTTCTCCGTACTCTCCTTTGCCTGTCTTGAAAAATCGCTGAGAGAGTCTGGCTCTTTCAGGGTTTTCTCTTGAGAACATCTCATGAACGAGCTTGTACATAGAGATTTTCTAAACTATGATTTCTTCATACTTTCTAGCGCATGCGTAAGGGCCAAGCTGGCTACTTCCCTCATTTGTGCTTCATCTGCATCGCTTATTTCTGGGAGACGATAATCTCCAAATTCTGGATGATGTTCTTCTGTGCGTTGTAAAAGGGCATCGCTTTGTCCTTTAATGGCTTCATAAAATTCAAGAATGGTGTGAATATGGATTCACCAAAGTTCTTTGTGTGCCAAAAGAGCATGTGCTACGTCTCTACAACGTTCTAAATTCATTTTTACAGCCTCATAGTCTGTCGGAGTATCTTGTGATTCTTTTTGAAGCGGACCTGCTGGGATGCCAGTCTGTATATAGCTCATAAAGCCACCATCTACTACACCAAAATGAGGAAGTCTATATTTTCATTCATTTGGTCCTTCAAGATTTTTAAGAGCAGCTCTACCACCTTTTACAACCCAATAAACACTATGATCTGGGGCTTCTCAAAGCTGAAACTCAAATTTTTCTATTGGTGGTTCATTTTCAGGCATAAATTATGTATAAATAAATAGTATAACTTAATACTATTTAATTTGATGTGAAAGTAAACTACCCCTTATACTGCCTTAATTCCTCCCGTGCTTTCTCGATTTGTCGGAGAGTGACTTCTTTCTTTTCTTGTGTGAGACGGATGACATTTTCTGGAGCTTTGCTGACGAATGTTGCATCCATCAGTTTGACCTCGAGGAGACGGACATAGTCTTCTTTTTCTGCAATGAGTTTCTCGAGACGTTCGATATCGTCATCGTGGTTACATGCACTCGTATCAACAAAAACCTCTACTTCTCCTGCCATACCATAGGTGTATTTCTCGCGAGAGAGATTATCTTTTGTGAGGGTAAACTCGACGTCGCTTGCTTTCCCGAGACCAGCGATGAGGGCGATATTTCGTTCGAGAACGGCTCTATCACGAGGATTGGCGTAGATGACGACGCCAACCGCTTCTCCAGGTTTGATTTTACGATCACCACGAATAGTGCGGATAGTTTTGACGACTTCAAATACAGACTTGATGAGTTCTTCACTCTCTTCATCGATATCAAATGGACACTCTGGCCATTCAGCATCGATAACGGTTGTTTTTGGGACGAGAATGCCTGTCAGAGCTTCGGTAGCAAAAGGGATATAGGGATGCCAGAGCTTGAGGAGCGTAAGGAGGGTATACATCATTACTTCCTTGCCATATTTTGATTCATCTTTTGAGAGCTTGAAGCATTCAATCGCATAGTCAGCGAATTCATCACGTGTGAATGAGACGAGTCTCTCACCCATCATAGAGAAATCATAATCCTCCATGCCTTGAGTCACATCAAGCGTTGTGCGTTTGAGTCTCGTGAGTATCCATCGTTCATAATCGAGGAGCTTGCTCCAGTTTTTTGTCAGAGTTTTCTCTAGTTTTGTGATGTCTGTATCGACTTCGATTTTTTTCTCTCCACCGACATTCATCCAGACAAATCGTGCGACATTCCAGAGCTTATTGAGGAAGAGTTGATTATTTTTGACGACGTCGAGGCTGAATCGGAGATTATTTCCTGGAGTATTTCCGACGATCAGAGACAGGCGAAGTGCATCAGCAGAATATTGATTGATGACTTCTATTGGATCGATACCATTCCCGAGAGATTTTGAAAATTTCCTTCCCTGATCGTCTGTGACGAGGCCATGGAGATAGACCGTCTTAAATGGTGTTTCTCCTGTAAGTCCATATCCAAAAAGAAGCATTCTCACGACCCAGAAGAGGAGGATATCGTGGCCAGTTTCGAGGACTTGCGCTGGATAGTATTTCTTAAACAGTTTTCCTGGATCTTCCATCGTCCAATCGAGAACTGAGAAAGGCCAAAGAGCGGATGAAAACCACGTATCGAGGACATCTTCATCACGGACGACGTTCTCTGCTCCGTATTTTTTGATGAGCTTGCTCGGATCTGCTGTGACACCGAGGAGGTCTCCTGTTTTTTTGTCATAATATGCTGGTATCTGATGTCCCCACCAGAGCTGACGACTGATACACCATTCGTGGAGATTGTTCATGATACCTTCAAATATCTCACCATAACGAGAGGGGATAATCTCGAATTCTTTTTTTGCCCAACCAGCCATCACTTTTTCAGCGAGTTTCTTACTATCAACGAACCATTGTGTTGAGACAATGGTCTGTACTCGGACGCCACCACGCTGAGAGTATCCTACTTGTGATGTGTGCGGTGTGACCTTCATGAGATTGCCTCGTCCACGAAGCATTTCTATCATCATCTCACGAGCTTCCATTTCTTTTTTTCCTGCGAAATCCCCTGTATGTTTCATCATCACTCCATTGTTATCGAGGACACGATAATCGAGGGGCAGATTGTGACGTTTTGCGGTTTCAAAATCGTTTGGATCATGAGCAGGAGTGATTTTCACAGCACCAGTTCCGAAATCCATATCGACCATTTCATCACCAATAATTGGGATTTTTCTATTTGCGATGGGGAGTATCGCTGTTTTTCCAATGAGTTTCTTATAGCGTTTATCCTTTGGGTGGACGGCAATCGCTTGATCAGCAAGGAGGGTTTCTGGTCGAGTCGTAGCGACGACGAGTTCTTTGTCAGCTCCAGAGACGAAATAGGCAATTTCATAGAGAAATCCCGGCTCTTCTCGGTATTCGATTTCTGATTTTGAGATAACGGTTTTATCTTTTGGACAGTAGTTGACCATGTATTCTCCACGATAGATAATTCCTTCTTCGTAGAGTTTTACAAAGGTATCTGTCACGAGTTTATTATTTCCTTCATCGAGCGTAAAGCGTTCGTGATCCCATGAGACACTTGCACCCATCATACGCATCTGTCCTGTTATAGTTCCGTGACATTTTTCTTTCCATTCCCAGACTTTTTCGAGAAATTTCTCACGTCCGAGTTCGTCTTTTTTAATGCCTTCCTTTGCGAGATTTTTTACAACAACATTTTGAGTTGAGATACCAGCATGATCTGTGCCAGGCACCCAGAGCGTTTCATCGCCTTTCATGCGGTGATAGCGCACCATTACATCCTGGAGAGCGAGCATGAGCGCATGTCCTGTATGGAGTACACCTGTCACGTTTGGAGGAGGAAGAGGGATATAAAATGTCTTCCCAGTGCGAGATTTTTGGGGTGCGTAGAGACCTTTTTCTTCCCACATTTTTGCGAGAGATGATTCAAATTCAGAAGGGGAATAGACCTTTGGAAATTCCATACGGATGAGCTTAAAATACGAAGAATTGTGATTATTCTACGGTCTGTCCAGGAAATGCAAAAAAATCCGCTTGAAAAAGCGGATTTTTTACGAATAGGAGCGAGTTTAGTTTAATAAAATCTATTTAGTATTTTCGTGCTTTTTGGTTTCTGCAAAGAATGATTCAGAGATATTATTCTCGTTTACATGAACAAATATGGATTTTTCGCCCTTGGTTATCGTGTAAATTGTCCAAGGAGTATAGCGTATTTTTTCTCCATTATCGATATTCAAATCGCCCATGCCAATATCTTGTATGGTAAGAATTTCAGAAACAAATGCTTCGGTTACCATGTTTTCCGGATTTCTTATGGTATTCCGATGCTCAATTGCCTCATGATAGAGAGCAGGATCGACATTTCAATCTGCTCCAACTGTATTCATTGTTTTTGGGTATTGTCTTTTTCCAGGGCGAGTATAGAGTGTGATGCTATCTCATGAGACACAAAAAATACCCTGTGACCGTTCTTCAATTCTGTCTCATTCGATGAGGGGCAATACTGTACCATCTTCTCTGAGATAGAGGGCACTCGTTATTGTTTGTTTATTTGCAGTTTCAGATTGAGTATTATGTCATTTCCAGAAACTATCAACACCATGATGTCATCCAGAGAGTGCAGAATTATATGTATATCCAGCATCTAAGAGACTGAGGCGAGCCGAATCGTGAAGCACATGCCTCCGTATAGTTTTTTCACTGATATACTCTGCTACCTGATCGAGGCCGTTTTTTCGGAGACACTCGCAGATGAGCTCGAGAGCACTATCATTTCCGAGTTCCCAGAAATGAGTATCCATATCATGTACCTTGTGCCCAGCGCCATGATTATTTATCAGATCTCGTGCAATAGGGATTAAGTGTGTTGCGAGTGTGTGTGGTTGAATATGAGCCAGTGCAAGTCGTGAAACTGTTGTGATAGATGATCCATTGCTCATTGGAGGTTTTGGGTTTTCTTGTGCTATTTTGATTGCTCTTTGAGCCATACGACGAGCGAGGATATTTGCTGCACGTTCAGGATTTTCATGAGCGTCTTGTAATACTTGACCGAGAGAAAAAATTTTTGCATTCATATTTTTTAATTTAGTTAGTGGGCATTTACTATAAAAAATTTTTATAAAAAGCAAGTTTTATAAAAAACCGCTCATTGGAGCGGTTTTTTAAGCAATATTAGTTCGTTTATTGTGTGAAGAGTATTTGTTCTTCGCTTTCCACCATATCTGATTTAATAGTTATATAATCCGGAGAATCAATTTTTACCGTTGGCACAACAGTACATCCGACTCATCAGATTATATTGAGACTATTTATTCGACTTCCCACCATCGATGCTGTAATGTGTGGATAGAGAACACATGATGCAGTCGTAGGGATGGATACTTGTACCCTTGGAGGATTATCATTGTTATATCAGAAACCTCCATTGAAATTATTGGTTGTGTATCAAATTCCATTTGTATTTGCTTTGAGTGTTGTAGTTGCTGCAATAGTCGGAGGATCAACGGTTAATGTAGGAGCAACAGTACACTTTGATCATTCGGGGATATTGTGAGTGATGCCTGTTACTATTCATCTTACAGCATCTATTTGCGCGACTGGTTCTAGGAAATTTACCTTCCCGCCTCCTGACAATGTACACGATCATGAGATTTTTACTTTAGGAACCCCCTTGTATCAGAGACCAGGAGAAGTAATTTTTACCCCACTAATAGTTTTATCAGCATTGAGGGTGATTGTTGCTGTTGCAGTATCGTCTGGTCCTGTAATTTTGAATGTTGGTAGGGAAGTACAGGTACCAGTAAAAGCGATTTGTTTTACCTGACCATTTTCTATTCGTGTTTTTGCTGAAAGCGTTCATTCACACTTACCATTTGCGATGACACGAGGAGGAAATTCATACCCAGAGCCTCACTTTGTAAACATGACTAATCAATTCATGTTTGCTTTTGTGATAGTTGGCAGTGTTGCAGCTGAACGTTTCACGGAGTATATTTCACTACTGTATGATTGTTCAGAGATGGTGTAGTCAACCTTGATTCTATGTGGTGCCTCAATGGCAAGAGTTGGTGCGGTAGTACAGATGCCTCATTTGAGTTTTATATCAGAAACCTTGTCGCTTTCCATGGTAATCAAATCAACTCGTGGCAATACTATACAACCAGTACCGATGACTGCCACAAAAGGTTTTGTTGCATATCCTGCGCCTTTCTCTGTGATAGCAACTGAGAAGCTATTATCTGTGTTCTTTGTGACTGTTGCTGTTGCCTGAATGACAGGAGGGTCAATTGTGAGTGTTGGTTTACCACTACAGAATCATCCGGAGAGGGTAATACCTGTTACTTTTCAATTTGCTATTTGTGCTACTGCGGTGGGGAGTATATTACATACAGCAGCAGTTGCAGTTACTTTTACATCAGGTACGCCAATATATCAGAATCCTGGTTCATCGACACGAGCTGTTTTTGCTCCATTTTCTACAACGATTGCTTTTGCTTGAGTGGTGGGATGTACAATAGTCATAGTCGGTTCAGCTGTACAATTTCCACCAGAAAGAGTGATGTCAGTTACAACACCATTTACCACAGTTGCGGTTCATTTCGGAAAAACTGTACACTTGTTTGTGCCACTAAAAGTTATTGTCGGAGGAGCTACATAACCGGATCCACCATTGATTATTTTGGCAATTGTACCATCTCCATTGGCTCGAGCAGTTGCTTGTTTACGAGAAACAAAAGCAAATCCGCTCGATGTAAAGTAAGAAGTAGGGGGTATCACTGTCTCAAGTAATGCTTCTCATGTCCCTGAAGTTCCTGATGAACCCGATGTCCCTGAAGTTCCTGATGAACCCGATGTCCCTGAAGTTCCTGAATTGTTACCATTTTGATTGCCCTGACCTCCATTATCTGCGCCCTGGCCAAGAGCATTACTTTGTGAACCATTATTTCCAGTTGCTTGTTTGAGGAGTTTTGTTGCCTGATTTGAGAGCTTAGAGAGGTAATTTGCAGCATCTTTGATTACTTTTTTGATGCTTTTTTGTTCCTTGAGAATAGTTTTCTTTTCCTTTCGAGCATCTTTGAGGTCGTCTTTTGCTTTTGTGATTGCTTCTTCAGAAGTAGATTTAGCTTTTGATATAATATCAGGAGTAAGATTTGCAACAGTGACGGTAGAGGACTCATCACGTTCTTTGATATAGGCTATATTCTCTTCAAGAGCTTTTTCGAGAGCAGTTTTCTTTCCTTCTAATTCAGTTTTCTTTGTTTTATCAGAATCTTTATTTGAAGCAGTAATTTTAGTGTTAATTATGGTTATATCATCCAATACCGCTTTATATTTTTTATAGTTTTTCTCAAGTTCTTTCCAACCATTCAGGAGTTCCTTTTGTGTATCAAGCTTCGTAGCAACTGTTATTTGAAGTGTTCTATTCGCTGTCATCTTATCTTTTTGTTCTGTCATCTGTGATTCTAGTCATGACTTTGTTGTCTCGAGAGTAGTTTTTTCTGCATTGATTTGATCTTGAGAAAGAGTTGTTACATCTTTTGTGGCAATAGGCGTAACAGCAGCAGAGGCTCCAGAAAAGCTGAAAAAGAGCCATAAAACAGATCGGAAGAGCGTCGTGTAGGGAAAGAGTGTCTTCGCCTGTGTAGATCT
>CALETF010000104.1 GCA_937920005.1 uncultured Candidatus Altimarinota bacterium | reverse complement strand
TACCTCATTGTAGGGATCGAGCTTGCGGAGGATGAGAAAAGTATCATAGGCTTTTTGATCAGAACCGACCTGGAGATGAGAAAGTCCGAGAAGTTCGTGAGCACGAATGTGCTTTGGCTGAGTCTCAGCGAGACGGCGAGAATAAATGAGCGATTCTTCGTACTCATGGAGCTCATATCCGAGTTCGGCCATAGTCTCGAGAAGTTGAGGATTTCGCGGTTCTTTTTCGAGTCATTTTTTGAAGACGTCATACGCGAGGTTTTGCTTGTGTTGAGCAACGAGGTTATTCCCGAGGTAGATATAGAGGTCAGCTTTTTTAGGGTCATGATGCAAGATGAGATCGCGGAAGAGGATTTCTGCTTTCTCATAATCATCCTCCTTTTCATAGAGCTGAGCGAGGAGGATATTGAGTTCTTGATTTTGTCGGTCGATCATGAGTCCTTCGATGATTTGTGAGCGAGCCTCTTCGTATTCACGGACAACGAGTTTCGCTTGAACAGATTTGTATATATTCTGAAGTGCGAGCTTATCTTTTGCTGAGAGCTTCTTTTTGACACCATTGAGAGACACTTCTTCACGACGTGTCTGAGAGTCAATTTTCTTTTGTTCAATAGTATGACGACGTCGAATACGAGTTCGCTCCTTTTGTCGGAACATCTGAAATTCTCTCCAATTCCCTATTCTCGACCAGAGACCATGCCCTGTATGGAAAAGTATATACACAATTCCGCAGAAAATCAGAAACAATTCTCACCAAATCAAATTATAAAAAAGAAGAAAACTCATAAGAAAAATTAGAAACGAAAATTAGAGAATTGATGCTCCCTGAAGAGCATGTATACGTTCTTCTAAAGGAGGATGACTCGCAAAGAGATGGAGGAAACCATTTGTTTTCCCATCGATTTTGAGTGCTGCAATTTTTGGATCACTTGGGAGAGCGACATTTGTCTCATGAATTTTTTGAAGTGCACGAAGAGCATTCATCATCTTATTCTTGCCAACAAAAGAAGCGCTACCAGCATCAGCAGCAAACTCTCGACGACGAGAATATGCCATCACTATCAGTGAACCGAGTATGCCTAAGAGGATTTCAAGGAGGATGGTTATACCAAAATACACGAAACCATTTGAACCCTCTTCATCACGACGAAGTGCCATAGAAATAATATGAGCAAGTGCGCGAGAGAGGAAAATAACAAACGCATTGATAACGCCCTGGAGAAGTGTCATAGTGACCATATCCCCATTGAGAATATGAGCCATTTCATGAGCGACGACACCTTCGATTTCATCTGACTGCATCTGTTCTAGGAGACCTGTTGAGACAGCAACCAGAGAAGAATTCCGTGTCGCACCTGTTGCGAAAGCATTAACTTCTGGAGACTGGTAGATACCAACTTCTGGCATCGTGATACCATTTTTTTGCGCAATAGTCTCTACTGTTTTGTAGACGAGTTTTTCTGATGGAGAGATAGACATAAGATTCTCAAGAGTAATCATCTCCATATGATGAAATCTCTTTGCCATCCATTTGGAGAGAAAGAGTGAAACGATAGCACCAAAGAAACCATAGAAAAGTGCAAAAATAGCCAGAGACAACCATGAACTATGGAGAGTACCTGTGGTATTGATACCAAAAATTCTCTGGATAAGCCCCAGAATAATCGTACCCATCACGATAATCGCGATGTTGGTAAGTACAAAGAGGAAAATACGTCGAATCATAGTCCCCAGATTATACAGAAGTTCCGAATCTCGCAAGTATCCCCTCTTGTATCTCTGAAATACTCATTACAATCAGAATTAATGTCCCTCTATAAGAAAACACTTCGGTATTTTCGAGAGCTTTCGGAAATCCCTCGACGCTCCTATGAAGAAAAACGAGTCAAAAAATGGCTCATTTCGTGGGCGAAAGACAATAATTGGGAATACGAAGACGACGAAACAGGTAATCTCCTCATACACGCACCAGGAAGCAGTGACGAAATCCTCTGTCTCCAAGGACACATGGATATGGTCTGTGTGGCTCAGGATTCACACGATTGGTCAGAAGAAGGGGTAAAAGTCGTCGAAAAAGATGGTGTACTCTGGGGCAATAAAACAACACTCTGAGCTGATAATGGTATCGGAGTTGCAGCCATGATGGCTATTGCCGAGATGGAAAAACGCCCTTCACTCGAGCTCCTCTTTACTATGGGGGAAGAAATCGGTCTCGTCGGAGCACACGAGCTCGATCTCTCGATCAGTGCCAACTATGGACTCAATCTGGACTGGTGTAATTCAAAGAGTATTGGTATCGGTTGTGGTGGTACACTCCTCATCACCTCTCGTTATGAACCAAAAAAAACAACGAGAAAAGGTAAAACAATCAAAATTCGTGTCTCAGGTCTCATGGGTGGTCACTCTGGTATCGAGATTCACGAGCCCCGTGGAAATGCTATTATAGAACTTCTAAAAATCATCAATGAACGAGACGATATCGTCGGTATCACTGACATAAAATGAGGTGACGCTGATAATGCCATCCCTCGAAGTGCTCGAGCGATAGTGCTCTACACCGGTGATGAGGATGAGCTAGATACGTGGCTCGAAAAGCGTGAAAAATCACTCCAGAAAAAATACAACAATGAGGACATCAATCTCTCTGCGAAAATTATCGACGAGGACTACGAAGCACACTATCAAAAAGATATCCTGATACCTCTCTACAAGGTCGGTTCAGGAGTCCAAGTGTATGACAAAAATAAATCCCCTCTCTCTTCATGGAATCTCGGCAAACTCCGCCTCAAAGAAGGGAAGATGAAATGGGCATACTTCCTCCGTACCAATACTCCTGGAGGCATCGCACCGATGAAGAGAAAAATCACTGACACATTTGGGAAATTCCCACAAAGCAAAATCCATGCAGTCTCCTACGAATTTGATCACGAGACACCTGTTTGGTACGCTGATCCTGATAATGAATTTATCCATCAAATAGCTGACACAATGTCAGGCAAAAAAGGACCAAAAATTCCAACCGTCGCCACACATGCAACCGTCGAAGAGATCGGAAGAGCGTCGTGTA
>CALETF010000103.1 GCA_937920005.1 uncultured Candidatus Altimarinota bacterium | reverse complement strand
CTTTAAAATTAAGAACTTCCGGCCCGCCCAGTTCGAAAATCTGGCCGCAAGTATGGATGTCGCAAAGGGCATGGACGACTGACTTCGCGACATCCAAAACATAAACGGGTTGAAAGCGTGTTTTCCCCCCGCCAATAAGTGGAAAAAATGGAAGTATTTTTGCAAGCCCTGCAAACATATTGAAAAAATTGTAAAAACTTACCAATTTAGAAAAGAAGAAGATAGATATAGTAGATGTGTTTCTATGGAAGAAATAGAAAAAAATGAGACGGAACGTGTCCCAGGCGCACCATTTACGACTTCTACACTCCAACAAGAAGCCTCTCGTAAACTCGGATTCGGCGTAAAAAAGACGATGACCATCGCACAAAATCTCTATCAAAATGGTCTCATATCGTACATGTGTACTGACTCGGTGAATCTCTCAGATGAAGCGATTAAAGCATGTCAGGAATATATCAATGGTCACTATGGAAGTGACTATGCGATGAAGACTGGTCGTAAATATAAGAGTAAAACAGCAAACGCTCAAGAAGCACACGAAGCTATCCGCCCAACACATATAGAAGAAGACCCTTCTCATATCAAACTCGATGGCGATGATCTCCGTCTCTACAAGCTCATCTGGGAAAGAACAGTCGCTTCACAGATGCAAACAGCACGAGTCGAGACAACGACCTACACATTTGTCCCAAAAGGTCTCGAACAAAAGTGGCAAACAAAAGGTCAAGTTATACTCTTTGATGGTTTTCTCAAACTCTATGAAGAAGGAACAGATGAGGAAGAGGAAAAAGAAGGCGAAGTAACGCTCCCAGCGATTGCAAAATGAACCATACTTGAATCTCAACTTTTCACTGGTACACAGACTTTTACTCGTGCTCCTGGACGATATACAGAAGCGACTCTTGTCAAAAAACTCGAATCAGAAGGCATAGGTCGTCCATCAACCTATGCAGCAACCATATCAACTATTATGGATAGATGATATGTCGAGAAAAAACAAAAATATCTCTTCCCTACCTCACTTGCCCGTATCGTCACAGAGTTTCTCGAGAAGAATTTCGCACAGATGATTGATTACAAATTCACTGCCAATATCGAAGAAGAATTCGATAAAGTATCTCGCGGTGAAGAACAATGGCAAAAGATGCTGAAGACTTTTTACGAAGGATTTCATCCTCAAGTAGAAAATGCTGGCGGCTCTGAACGAGTCACCGGTGAACGAATTCTTGGTAAACATCCAAAAACAGGGGAACAAGTCTCAGTTCGTATGGGACGATTTGGCCCATGTATCCAAATCGGTGAAACGCCTGCAAAAGGAAGCGATGAGAAAAAACCAACGTTTGCGAGTATCCCAGCTGGTGTTGATATGGAAACTATCACCCTCGAGCAAGCACTCGAACTCTCCGCTCTCCCTCGCATACTCGGACAAAAAGATGGCAAAGATATCAAGGCAGCGATTGGAAAATTTGGCCCTTATGTGAATCTCGATAAAACCTACGTTTCTATCCCTGCCGATGCTCCATATACGGTCTATAATATCACACTCGAACAAGCTCTCGAGATGATAACAGCAAAACAATCTGGTACGGCTACCAATGCTATTCACACTTTTGGTGATATCCAAGTGCTACGAGGAAAATTTGGCCCTTATATCAAACAAGGCAAAGATAACTTCCCTCTTCCAAAACAATACAAGGAT
Organism: uncultured Candidatus Altimarinota bacterium; assembly: GCA_937920005.1. Classification (GTDB taxonomy): domain Bacteria; phylum Patescibacteriota; class Gracilibacteria; order BD1-5; family JAGOOR01; genus JAGOOR01. Next base: position 904 of record CALETF010000103.1, on the reverse strand, counting down.
GACCCATCTCTCCTCGATGAAGCCATCTGTAATGAGATTATCATGAAAAAACTCGCTGAAGGTGATACTGGGAAGAAAAAGTTTTTTGGGAAGAAGAAATAAAATATGAAAAAATATATTCCACTTCTTGTAGGAATAATTCTCACCGATATCCTCACGAAATACTGGGTCAATATTTCTGATCCAGATTTTTCGATCATTGGAAATATTCTCAGTATCACGCATGTCAAAAATACTGGTGTTGCCTTCGGTACTCCCCTGCCTGGTATCGAATGGATTATCCCGCTCATTCTCATAGTTATCTGAATATTTCTCTGGAAGTCTTGGGGAAAATTTAAGAATCTCGAGAAAATCGGATACCTCATGATTCTCACGGGTGGTTTTTTGAATGCAATTGAACGAACATTGTTTGGTTCTGTTACTGATTTTATTGCTGTGAGATATTTTGCCGTTTTCAATATTGCTGATGTAGCAATAACTATTGGAGTTATCCTTCTCTTCTACACATTCATACAAGAGAAAAAGTAGTCACAATCCCTTGCCTTCAAAAAAGAGAGAGTATACTTTCCGCATATTTTCATAAGTAATTTTTTATGACGAACGTACAACAACTTCTCGGAGCAGAAGCAGAATCTCTTCTCGGTAATTTTACCCCAAAAATAGCAAAAGAATCGCTCATTCTTCCGTGAGCAAACTTTATTCAAGAATCTTTTGTACAATCTGATCGATCTGAGAAAGTGATTCAAAGCTTGAAAAAACTCTACGGACATGGGCGACTCGCAAATACTGGTTATCTCTCCATTCTCCCCGTTGACCAAGGTATAGAACACTCTGCTAATGCGTCTTTTACGAAAAATCCTCTCTATTTTGATCCAGCAAATATTTTTCGCCTCGCCATCGAAGC
>CALETF010000102.1 GCA_937920005.1 uncultured Candidatus Altimarinota bacterium | reverse complement strand
AATTCATTATCTCGATCTCGAGAATCCTGAGAAGTGAGCCAATCGTATCAATATCGAACGTATGAAGGAGAATGGTACACTTTTTAAACTCGAGAATATCACACACCGAGTCCCATTCTGTCCACGATCTGGAACTCCTCTCGTACAAAAGGCACAGGCATCATGGTTCATCGATATCCAATCACAGAAAGACAAACTCCTTGCTGCCAATGAACAGATCAATTGGTTTCCAGAGCATCTCAAGCATGGACGTTTTGCAAAGGGGATTGAGTCTGCACCAGACTGGTGTATCTCTCGTTCACGATTTTGGGGAACACCGATGCCAGTATGGAATGGGTATGACAAAAATGGAACAATAAAAGACACAAAGGTATTTGCTTCTCGGCAAGAAATCAAAGAAGCTTCATGACAAAAAATAGTTGATTTGCATCGACCAAAAATTGATAACATTACATGGGAAGAAAATGGACTCATGTACAAACGCATCCCCGAAGTCCTCGATGTCTGGATGGATAGTGCTTCGATGCCGTATGCACAAGTGCATTATCCATTTGAAAATCAAGCAAAGATGGAAGCGAGTTTCCCAGCAGACTTTATCGCAGAATACACAGGTCAGATTCGTGCGTGGTTCTACGTGATGCATGTTATATGAGTCCTCGTCAAAGGTTCTCCAGCTTTCAAAAATGTCGCAGTAACATGAGTTATCAATGGTACTGACGGACGTAAGATGAGTAAATCATACGGCAACTATCCTGATCCTCGTGAAACTATTGAGAAATATGGTGCTGATGCGATTCGTTTCTACCTCATGTCGGGTCCGATTATGCGCGGTGAAGATATGAATTTCTCAGAAGCAGGTATTCAAGAGTCTATCAAGCGTGTCCTCCTCCCACTCTGGAATTCGTACACATTCTTTGCAACCTATGCAAATATCGACGGCTGGGATTTCGTGGATTATTCAACACCCAAAACGCACGAACTCGATATCTGGATTATCTCTCAGCTCCACACACTTATCCGAGATGTACGTGCTGCGATGGATGCCTATGACACACAGAAAACAGGTGATCTCATCATGTCATTCCTCGATGGTCTCAATAACTGGTATATCCGACGTAACCGCCGACGTTTCTGGAGAAGTGAACTCGATGCAGATAAGAAGAGTGCATACGAAACACTCCACGAAGTGCTCGTTACGATGACGAAACTCCTCGCTCCTCTCTGCCCATTTATCACCGAGCATCTCTATCAACATCTCCTGAATACCCAGGATTCTGTTCACCTCACTGATTATCCTGTCGTCAATACAAAAATGATTGATGAATCCGTCAATCAAAAAATGGCCGACCTCCAAGCACTCACCAATCTCGGTCTCGCGATTCGTGGTCGTGAAAAACTCCGCGTCCGTCAGCCACTCCGTGCTGCGACAATCACCCTCGAACTCGATGAGAGTGGTCTAGAAGTCCTCCGAGAAGAACTCAATGTGAAGGAGGTTCACACAGTGAAAGATGTGTCAGAATACGTCACGATTACCTATTCTCCAGATGCGAAAAAAATCGGAGCCACAGAGCGTAAACAATGGATGAAAATAATTCTGTCTGATGCAAAAGCAGGGAAGGGGAATGTAACTCCAGAAGGAACTCTTGAAATTACCCTTCCTGAAGCACCAGACGGAAAAATTATCTTGGCAGCTGATGAATTCGAAGCTGTGTATACTCCAAAAGAGGGTTCAACCATTGCTTTCGCGGGCAGTGCGGGCTACGTCATCGGTCTCGATACGACACTCGATGAAGAGCTCACACTCGAAGGATATGCTCGTGATATGATTCGCGGAATCCAGGATGCACGTAAAGAAATGGGCTTTGAGGTTACCGATAAGCTCCAACTCACACTGACATCAGAGAATGATATGCTCGGGAAAATTCTCGCCGTCCATCAAGGTATGATTGAAAAAGAAACCCTCACAACCGTCGAACTTCAGACTTCAAATCTCGAAAATGCGAGAGAAGTCGAAATCGATGAAGGATTTGTTATCTCACTTGTACCTCATAAATAATTATTCATGGAATCCCTTGCACTTTCTCGATACGAAAAAGTAAAAAAAGCTTGATCTATTGCAGTACAGTCGACTATTTGTGCAGCAGTATTATCTGTTTTGGCATATGCGGGCTCAGAACGTTTCCGACGCGTTGCGGATGATTATGTCCTGAATCCTCTTATTGAGAAAGCTCTCGGTCTTGATCCAAATATGGACACCGATCATGCCCCGTATATACCATTTCCTCCATGGTAATATTTGCTTGATTTCTTTTTCTCTCGGTCTATACTGCTACTATGCGAATCACTTCTTCATCTCTTATGATGCGCCTGTTCACTTGTGTGACCAGGTAGTTTTTCGTATAATTTTATACTTTAATCCCCAGGTCACCCTGGGGATTTTTATTTTTATAGAGAACTATTATGCCGTCTATTCTTGGAGCCCCTACGGGGGACATATATGATTCACGAAGAGTATCGGTAGATTCTCTCGGAGCATTGATACTTGATAAAAAAATCGTCAATGATTCCTGGGAGGCATGAGCCCGTATTATACCTTCATGAACCTATCGACTCGGGTCGCAATTGAGAGGAAATAAACAAGAAAAACTTGATGATTTTCTTGCAGAAATGTTTCAGACAATTTTTATAAGTAAATATAAAGTGCTTGAAGCACTCAAAAAAATTCATCCAGAAGTTTTCCCAATCATAAATCTCCATGGCGTGGGGACAGAACCATATCGGTGACCACATCAGACGGTCTGACAAATACAGGAATATCATGGAAGCATGATAGAACAGTGTCTCAACCATGCATTTCCGCATACACGTCCTCCACTCCTCTATGAGCTGATACCGACCATCGAAGAAGCGTGTAGTATAGCACACTTGTGTCGCGAGAATAATTGGCGCGTGGTAATCAGTTTGTATGTGAAAAAAAATCCCGAATGACACCTCTGTATCCAAAACGCTCAAGGACGATTAATCCCGCTCGAAGACGGTATGCATCAAATAGAAGATGTTGCTGATAAAGAGAATTGTTGGTATTCGTTTAATTGTTTTGATCCACGTTTAGTCGAAGAGCTCATCAGACTTCTCAGGGCTTCTCGTCTGTGGCATAGGGTACGAGGTATGTATCCCAATCTCGCAGATGCTGAAAATGACCCAGAATTCACGCCGCTCTGGCATGAAGGTATAGAACAGCATATGGTATCATGGAATCCACCAGAAGAGGGTATGCCAGCTTTCATTGGTGCTTGTTGTGGTTCAACTCCAGAGCATATTCGTAGACTTCATCTCCTTCTTCATACTCAATCATGGGACTCAACCTCGACATCATAGAAACTGAATTGCGCACAGAGTTATTCTCTCGTCCATCAGCAACTCTGGAACAGATACTGTGAGATGTACGTGAGGCAATATCTGAACACGTATTTCGTCATAAACTTCGTCCGAGAGATGTCTTTCAGATGCGAATCATGACGCACGATGAGCAGACGCGACTGGTACCACCAAAAGAACAAACCTATCTGATTATTAATTTTTGAAAAGATGCACTACACGAAGATTATTTAGATCATCTTCGTTCGTACTATGGCAAAATTATCCCTTTTCATATCTACCTCGATCACTCTATTCGACTCTAATATTTTTTTATGAACACAGCACACTTTACTTCATCAGCTCCTGTTGATACTCTCTGGCATACCAATTGGGGTTTCTGTATACGCACGATACTCTCTGGACAGATGACTGATTTTTTTCTCGACCAGCGCATAGCTGGTTCACATAGAGCCTATGTAGAACGATTTACACAAGGTGAGAGAAGAGAACATGCAGACGTATTTGAGAAACATGGAACTCCACAGACAGCACTCCCATGAACCATAGCAACTCTCAAAGCACGTATTATCGCAACACAGGATGATATACCGCTCGATCCTGAAGCGGCCTGTTTAACCATCCAAAAGCTTTGGGATACTCGTATACAACGAGCAAAAAGAGAGGACAGACCAGCGCTTGAAGCACAGAGAGATGAGCTCTGTAGACAGATGAATCGAGTAATCCAGGGAGAACTTTCTTCTGTGGTGGCTATTGAGGGCATTCTCGGTGTCTGCGATGCACTAAAATTTGACATATAGATTAATTATTCATAATAACAAAATGAATGAAAGACAAACACAACTCGGATTGGAAGAGAGACCAAAAACCGACGTACAACGTTGGAGACGGCTTATTCCAGAACATATATATGCTATGCTATTTCGTCATGGCTTCTTATCGTTGCCATTTGAGAAGATGATTCATGAATTGCG
>CALETF010000101.1 GCA_937920005.1 uncultured Candidatus Altimarinota bacterium | reverse complement strand
TTTGTATATGTTATTATTCTAATAAAGATTGGTTAACAATCAATAAATGAATAACTACTATTATATTCTTAAACAACACAATTTTTCCCTACTCTTTTGGCTTCATATAAAGCCTCATCTGCTCTTTGAATTATATTATCTATTGAATTATCTCCAATTTGATAATGGGAAATTCCAACACTTATTGAAAAATTGAACTCCTTATTTTTGTTATATTCATTTATTTTATTGATAAGTTTAAGGTCTAATTTTCATTGTAAGATAAGAATAACTTCAAAATCAAATGATGTAACTTGATTAAATACAGTGGTCAATGTCCTATATAAAGTATCACGACCTAGAGTAATAATACAGACAGATACAAGAGGCATAATATTATCTTATAAAATATCTATACTCGCCATTTTTTCACCACCATCATCAAACTGAATCATTAGACCTAGCTCTCCACTCATAAGAATTAATGAGTGAATTATAAAATGCCATAAATGGATTGATATCTTTAATAAAACTATTGCAGGCGTATTTTTCATGGCTCACCCCCCAGCTTGTACCTCAATGATTCATGATTTGACGAAGATTTTCATAAAAAAGAGTCCTGTCATTATTAATTATATTCCAAGTATCTCGTCTCGGCAAATTCACACAGCCATAATCAGTCTTTCAGAGGACGAGAGGTCCTAATGCCCATTCCAAAGCCCGAGAAGTACTAAAAACAAACTTAATCCATTTTTTTACATCTCCAGTCCGATTACGAATAAGTATCTCGGAGGCACCAAGTTCAATAAAATGTTTATAATTAAGAAGTCCAGCCAGATATTGGTCATCGTATTTGCTCAAATCTAGTGATGGCTCAGTTTCCATAGAATCTCTCATTTCTACATACGATTTCTGAATTGGTGAATCTTGATAACCATTATTCGCATAAAAAAGTGTCCATCCTCCACCATCAGTCTGCATATCACAAAATACTTTCGTGTCTCGCCCATCAATATCGATTGTATATGTACCAGATTTTGGTGCAGTAATAGTGCTTTTAAAAACATAAATATCTTTACAGCTTTTCAGTGTTGGGAGACCTATTTTTTTTCGCATCTCAGAAGAAGCCATATCAATACTATCCGCACCAACACGGTTTCGGTGAAGTATGCTTCAAGCGAAGTCTCGAATAAATAAATCTTTCTCACTTCCAGCAGAATAGAAGACAGTTTTTTCAAGGTGCGTATTACTTCTTTGCACATCATCGAGATAGGCGACAATCTCATATTCCTTCTTGTTTTCAGATAGGGCAAAATCATAGCGTTCATGGGTCACAGGATCAGTGAGATCATTGAGCCCGAGAGCATCAAAAAGAGTTTGACCAGCCTTACCCTGATACACCAAAACAGTTTGCTCAAAATTGACCCGAACACTGTCTTCCGGAAGAGGTATTTCAGAGCCTCGAGCAATTGCCTGTTTGATAGATTGGGCAATCAGGTTGATATTTTTTATACGAATATCATCGGCACTTTCTGGAACAACTGGAGCCACTTCCTGTACATCGTCCGGGTCATCTTGATGAGAAGGGAAAAAATACCACCCTCCGATTCACAAGACAATAAGGGCAATGACAGAAGAAATTGTTATTTTTTGTCGAGAGCTGAGTTGCATAAGTGGGAGAATAGTATGCACTTTCATCGAGATGCAAAGCTATTCCTCTCTTTTTTCTTCTGATTCATGGCCTAATGAAGTCTCTTTTTTAGGAAATACATCTTTTTTACGCATATTTTTAGGCATTCATTTTGGTGGAAATTCAATCTCAGTTGCATCAAAATGCTCTTTGCCAGATATTTTTCACTCAAATATAACGGGTCTCCCTGTAGGAATTTTTGATTTTTTTGATTGACATAGCTCATCATGACATAGAAGAGTTACTTCCCAGTCATGCCCATCAGGAGTCTTACCACGTATAGTATCACCTTCGACACTCAAAACGCGAAGTGGTAAAACACCTTCTTCAGGGCGAGGCAACAAACGAGAAAATTGCTCACGCATATAACGATATCGTGGTTCAAATCGTTGCATTTGGCGATCGCTCCAGTGAGCCATACGGGTGACATAAAGTACTTCACCTCCTAACAGCGAACCGAGAATGAGTATTCACGCTATAGCACTTGCATGAAAACGATAACCACGGCCTGTTTTAGAAAAAATAAAATATCCAATAGTCAGTGCCACTATCATTCCTATGCCCCAAAAATATGGAAGAGCTAAGAGCCATCATGCATTCTCTTGGGCTTCTATCCATCGTAGGTAGGACCGCTCAGGGAGTGAAAACTCAAGTATCACAAAGGCGCATGCAAACGATCAGATAATAAGGGTGATTATTCAGCTCAACCAGAGACCTCCATGAAGTAATACATACTGCCAGCGGGCACGAGGTTGTATATTTTTTTCATGAATATCTCGGAGAATAGAATCTCTGAGAGATGATGTGGTATTTTCTTTAAGCATACGTAAAAAGATGAGAAAATTGAGGTTCTCCAGTGAGAGCTAAAAAGTGTTTTTTTGCACGGCTCAGAAGAGTTCAAACAGTACTCACGGGGATTTGGAGAATATCGCTTATTTCTTCATAACTTTTATCCTCCATAAAAAAAAGAAGAAGCACTATCCTATATTTTTCAGGGAGTAGAGCAATAATCTGGCGTATTCATTGTTTTTGGGCTTCCTGGGAAACATGAAGAGAAATGTTCTCAGAAGTTACTATCTTTTCGATAAGAGCTCTGCTCATCTCATCCTCTGCATCGAGACTCAATACATGTTTTTTTGAAGATTTACGGAGATAATCAACGCACACATTATGAGCTATACGATAAAGCCAACTTGAGAACTTAAGTCGTGTATCAAAACCATTCAGAGAACGATACGCTTTGATAAAAATAATTTGCCCTAATTCTTCTATTTCCTCATGAGATGCACCAGTCATGCGGCCTATATATCGCAAAATCGGCTCCTCAAAACGCTCGATAATTCAAGCATAATTATCGGGATTTTGTAAAGTTTTTTCAACAAGCTGAGCATCAGTAAAAGTATCTAGCATAAGTTAATTATAATACAAAAGACAAAGTACAAAATACAAAATCATAGAACTAGTTCTGCAGAAAAAGCTTCTGCTAGATCAAAAACAGAAATGAGAGTCCGAGAGCAAATACTGTCTGAGCGTCATGAAAACAGAATTAAAGTTGCTGAAGTGGAGAGCGAGTTTATTTGCTTTCGGCAGTTTTGGGTACTTTTGCTGTCAAAAGTACCAGAACGAATCTGTGTCTGACCTGGATCCCGACTTTCGTCGGGATGACGGCTTATCTTGTAAATCCCAGAAATCCCGTATTCTACGGTGGTTATGACCCAGATGCTCAGTTACGATGATCCGATTCCCATTTCTCCACTCCAAGAAGTGATCGAGAGGGTGCTTCAAGCGCATCCTGATTTCACTTTTGAAGAAGTGGAACTCTTTTGTAATAGCTTCCTCGCGACCATCACTGATAAGATAAAGGAAGAGACAAAAATGAAGCGACTCATGAAGTATCTCGAAAAAGAATTTGATATTG
>CALETF010000100.1 GCA_937920005.1 uncultured Candidatus Altimarinota bacterium | reverse complement strand
GAGGAATAACATCCTTGATTATCGAAGATAGCAAGCTCCCATAATGCGGAGTCCCTGTGATAAATGGAGGACCATCATAAAATCGATACGGATTCTCGGCAGGACGAGATTCGACCGATTTTTCAAACGTTTTATTTTCCTTCCAGTATTGGAGGATAGATTCTTCGAGTTTTGAGAACTCAGGTTTTCATTTGGGGAGAGAGAAGGGCATAAAAAAACACACAAAATAAACTGTGTGCTTCGGTTCGTTTTTGAGGCGAAAGTTACCACCGAGAGCGGTACTTGATTTGTCTGCGTCACGTGCAGTGGTCGGAGGGGTCTACTCTCTTATCGATTTCTTCCCTCAGCTCGTCCTGTGATAGCAGGAGTCAGGGCTGATAGAAGAAGTATATGCGAAAATCAGATTTCTCAAATATTTTACACCCAGGATTTGATTCTGTATATAAAATGATGTATCATGAGACCATGTCTATCAAGTCCCCAGAAATTTCCATGACAGAAGTAAAACAAAACGAATCAAAAACACTTCGTTTTCTTCCAGATCTCAATGATGAGCATAGAGATTTGATGGAAAAATTGGAAAAACTCCAAAAGAGCATCACAAACTCAGAAGAACGTGTGAATGAAACAGAATCAGAAACAGCTCAAAGAAATAATGAACTCATAGCAGTCAATACCGAACTCGGCGAAAAAAATAACAGAATCAGTGAAATAGATACTCAAGTAGGAGAAAAGCAAAACGAAACAGAGAAAAATACCAAAGAGATTGGCTCTATTGATGCAAAAATTACCAATCTCAAAAAAAAGCTCCAATGAGGCGGCACAGCGGAAACACTCGAAGCTGTTACTGGAACAAATAATCAAGTCTCAGCAACCAAAGAGTCACCAGAAGATATCCAAAAACAAATCAGTGATCTCGAATGACAAAGAGATAAACTTGCCGCACGAAATAATACACTTGCAAAAGAAATAGTTGCTCTAAAAAATGAGAGAGAACCTCTTGTGGCACGACGAGACGAGCTTCAAAAAAACGTCATACCAGGGCTACAAACCGAAATAACACGACTCGTAGAATTAAAAAAATCACAAGAAGAAGAGAAAAATAGATTTATTGCGAGTAAAAATGAAACAGAAACAAAAAATACAGATGTAGCAATGCAAATAGAAGCACAAGAAAAAGAAATAGCTCGTGTTCAGGTTGCTATTGCAGAATCTCAAACACTCTATCAGGAAAATTCTGAACGACAAAAACTCGAGCAACCTCCGTCAGATTTTTTTGAAAGAATGTGAGCTGGTATTTTTGCCTAGACTTGCTCATACCCTATCCTCCACTGTTTCATCTGTTTATCGAGTTCTCCTGCGCCTGGGAGGACTTTTTCGAGATGAGCCCAAAAAGCATCTTGGTGGTGCTTATGAATAGTATGAGTGAGCTCGTGGACGATGATATAGTCGCGGAGTTCTGGTGTGAGTCGCATCAGCTCTATATTGAGACTGATATCATTGTGCGAACTACAGCTTCCCCATCTCGATTGCTGGTGACGACACGAAACTCGACGGTATGTAAATCAGAGTTCCTGCGCGAGCTCCATCGTTCGATGCGGGAGATACGACCTGGCTAATACGCGAAGCTCATGAAGTTCTGGTGCTGTGATAGGACGAAATCCTGCGGAACGTTTTTTTTGCTTCTCAATCCAGGTTGTATTTTTTTCGATAAAAGCATGGATTTCTGTCTCTGAAACCCGTTTCGGAGCACGTATAAGCAAATCCCCTGTGGGCATCACTCGGAGACTCATGCGACGAAGTCTGGGAACACGAATAATCTCTGTTTTCATAACTAATCAAGTTTTGACCAAGACCAGAAATCCTCTGTCTGCATCGCTTCGAAGAGTTTTTTTGCGCTCTCTGTTTGGAGATGTCTCCCAACATTGTTGATCCAACGCTCTGTTCCACTGTATCCATTTTGACCATATTTTCTGGCTTGAAATGCTTGTTCAAGATAGTCCGCATCTTTGGCAATAATTCCTTCTTTGGTTGTCCCATGTTCATACTCGTGAAAAAGCTCCTCAATTTCAGATCAGAACTCAAGCCCTGATACCTGATCATGAAGAGCTGCTTCTTCTGCTTGTTGTTTGTGTATGAGGTATTTACTCGCGTTACGATGGAGGTCCCCAATCCGAGTTTCTGGCATATCGTGCCAGAGGAGCATCGTCGCGCATTTATGAGCATCTACACCTTCCATTTTGGCGAGGATATAGGCAATTTGTGCAGCACAGAGAGAATGCTCTGCGACACTATCAGGATGCTCCACGCCGATAATTCTCCACCCCTCATGTTTTACATGCTTGAGATGAAGACTTTCAAAAATAAGACGTACTAATTCTTTCATATAGTATCGTAAAAAGGACTAAAAAATGGCACAATAGCACACTGAGTAGCGAGACGGAATTGATCGGTTCTTGTGAGCATATTATCGGACCAAAGCGCAAATGACCCAGCATGGTCTCCGATATTCTCTACACCAGCTATTTCATGCATGATTTGTTCGAGATCACGTCCACTCCCATCGTGTAATTTTTCAACCACTTCTCGTGGCACAGGCATATGACACGAATACCCAAAATGACCTTCTCATGAGACATTTTCTATATATACAATACCGGTGAGCCAAAACTCATCACCCACACTATCCTGGTAGACGCCACCCTCCATACCAACAAAAAAATCTGCTTCTGGGCAAAGTCGGCGGACTTCCTCTGCACGATTCCGAGCACCTGTACGTAAATCACTCAATGTAAGAGGCATATCAGCAACACCAGATGCGACTTTATATCCCTGAATTTTTACGTCATGCCCTGCCATAAATGGACATGATGAAAGTGCTTCATGAATAGCATTTGTTTTTGGAGTGTTGGTTGTACCGAGAGCAAAGAGCATATTAGCCGATTTCAAAACAAATAATAGCCGCGATACCCAGAACCACTCCCGTTATCTCCATGCGCGATAGCACATCTCAAAATTTCCAATGACTCACTGCCAAATACGTACCGAGATTCACGATTTCCATAATGAGTGAGGCGATGGCGATATTTTTGAATCGATAACTCTGCGCCAGGAGATTAAGTGATATAAAATAGATAAAAATACCGAGAACATACCATTTCCATATATGCGTATTATCCGTCCAGGCTCTCATGGTAAAATCACCAATCGTCAAAAAAACACCTGCAATAAATGTGAGCCAGAGTCATGTATGCATAGAGAAAAATAAAAATTACGGCTTATCGTCACCCACTGCTTCCCAAACCTTTTGAACGAGACAATGGTGCTCATCGAGTCATCGACCTTTTTGGAGTTTTTTGACGGTATTCCAGAGCTCTTCTCGCTTGACTGGATCTCATTCAAAATATCACTCGACATTGTACGGCATACGTTCCGCAAATTTGGCTACGGCACGAGTACAGACACGATTCATATTTATTAATCCTTCGTGATCGAGCTTATTGATGAGCGAAAGTGTATCCCACAATAAATCACCGACTTCGAGCTCGAGCTCATCATGATTTTTTTCAGAGAGACTTTTTCGTATCTCCTCAATCTCGTTTTGCGATCCATCAATATAGTACTCTATTGGAGAATCAGCAAACCAACCATTGTATTCACGGTTGCGCTTCTGGAGCCAGAGAAGTCAGGAAATTCAGTGCATGGAGTTATTGTAGAAGTTTCTCTACTTCTGCAAATGAAACTCACAACATTTCAGCAACATATTCTGGTGCGTGACTTGTCACTCCTTCTTTTTTATCACCGCGAGCCAAAGTCTGAACTGCATAACGAGGAGTAATGCATTTTGCCTGTATGAGTATCTGTACGACTTGTCCGAGAGGGTAAGGCTTCATATAGCGCCATATATCAGCTATTCGATGGTGAACAGTTGCACCCTCTACTCCCCACAAACTCTGAGCATATTTACGATCTTCTTCGGGATATTTATAGTTAAAAGAAACTGTTTCAGATTCAGGAACTGTTTCAGATTCAGGAACTGTTTCAGATTCAGGAGATTGGGCCACCATTCGTTGCAAAAACGATTGTATTTTGGTAATTGCGAGCCTTTCCGTGATAGAAATACTTCATTGGGTTCACCATTTGAGAACTTCTACCACATCGCCCTGACTTGGCTGCCTAGTGCCATCAAATAAATATCGCAGTTCAATTATCTGTCTCTCCCTTTTTTCAAGCACATCCAGGGCTTGCGGTATTAATTTTTCTAGTGCTTTATTTTTCTCTGAATCTCATAAATATCAGCATCGCGCTAATAAAAATCCTACACCTCCAGGAAGTCTATTTTTCTTTGAAGTAAGATCTTTCCGTGGTGACTGGAGAGAAACAACTTTTGAAGTAACACTATTATTCCCTATGCCAGCGAATGAAATTATTTCTTTTATGATGAGAATAAAATCTGATGTATGAACTACTCTCTCGTCTCAGAACCTATATTGAGCCATCATTTCTATCATATCCCCCCATTTTGCTGGCTCCGATACTCCTTCATTTCAGCTAAAGAATACATTTTCTAATACAAGGATATTGAGCTGTTCAATGATATTATCAACACTATCACTCGAAATAATTCCCCTTATTTCTCATAATCGTTCTGGACGTTTTATATCTCTTGTGAGAGCATTTTTAAATGGCCCATATTGTTCCGGTCACTGTATTTCTTTTTTTCCTAACTGTATCACGGCATGTTTTGTGATAATAGGCTGCTTTTCTGCAACCAAAGGAGCTAGCTTTATTACAGGAATTTGCACATCTGAAACAGGGACAATAGCGGTGACTTCTTTAACTACTTTCTTTTTTGTCTTAATGGTACCATTTTTAATATGAGGAGTTGGATTATCTTTCTTTTGAAGAGCTCGACGTAGTTTTTTTAGAGCAATATTTTGGAGCTGACGAATGCGCTCTCGAGTTATATTAAATTCCTGTCCTACTTCTTCTAGTGTGCGAGGTTTTTGACCATCAAGACCAAATCGAGCTTCAATAATTTTTAACTCTCGCTTATCGAGAACGGCTAAAAGTGGTGTCACTTTCTCTAAATCGTCCGTCCGTATCAACTGTTGATCTGCACTGACATCACGCTCATCACCAACAAGCTCTCAAAACTCTGTATCATCTTCCGGTCCAACGGGCGCATCAAGTGAAGCAGGTCTCATAGCAACCGTCTTCATAGCTGATATTTTCTCTCGTGGAATACCAGTTTCCGCAGATAGCTCCTCGTCTGTTGGTTCACGCCCCAGCTCTTCTGAAAGTGACATAGCTATTTTTCGCATTTTGGAAATCTTATCCACCATATGGACTGGTAGACGAATAGTCTTCGATTGATTTGCGAGAGCTCTTTTAATTGATTGCTTAATCCACCACGCTCAATAAGTTGAAAGCTTTCCTCCTTTATTTGGATCAAATCGCTCTACCGCTTTCATGAGTCAAATATTTCCTTCTGATATCAAATCCAGAAGAGGAAGTCCATAATTCGCATAATCTTGGGCAATTTTTACTACAAGTCTTAAATTTGCACGAATCATATGTTCTCGTGCCTCGGGGTCCCCTTTCTGGACTCTTTCAGCAAGCTCAAGTTCTTGCTCTCTAGTTAATAAATCAGTTTTTCCTATTTCACACAAATAAAGTTTTATTCCTTTATCAAAATCAAAAGACATAATTATTTAGAGTAAAAATTCTACAAGATGGTGAGCCATAAGTGCCTGCCGACTCTGAAAAAGTGTCTGAGCATTCTCATGCAATGCATAACTATACATATCCACAATATCCTCCTGCTCCTCCACCAATTGCTCAACAAAAGGAATAATCGATACATAATAATCGCGATTATGCTTTAGAGCGAGCATTCTTAGAGCTTCAAGAAGCTTGTTTTTCTTCTCTAGAAATATAGTTTGCATATATTTATGATAGATTTTTAGATATTTAGTCAAATTATTATTAAAATATTTGACAGGTAATAAAATATATGTTTTAATATGATTGTTGAGCTGCTCTAAGTGACGCCATACGTCCTCAACCAATAGATACATCCCTTGTACGTGGTAAGCGGGAAAATCCATCCCAAATACCGTATGCGTACTGAGCTGGTGAAACTCTCACAAAACTCACCATAGGGGGTGGCACAACACGGGATATGAGTATGGAACATATCTATCGAGACCTTTTCCTGGCCAATCGTCATCGACAATCTGTTATGACTGAGGGAGCCGAGAAGAGGTCTTTTTTTACTGTAAATTTTTGGTAATCAGGACTTGATTTTGTACCGAGCAGATACCCACGGTTCCTCTTCCATAAGATACTTTGTAGTACCCGTCTGGCACGTCTACTGTGATTTGTTTATGATTGATACTACTAGCCCACTGTTCTGATGAAATAGGAAATTCTGGTATGTGCGAAACTTCTTCCAGACACCACCACAGATGATGTGTTGGGGTAAACGTATTTCCTTTTACGGTACCAATTTTTGTGCCTGCATGAACAAAGAAGAAATATTCTGCGAGTGGACCAAGATTTCTCTGATTGAAATACACTCCGTCCTTGGTGACATAGAGAAAGCCATTCTTGAGTGTTGATTTGAGGTGTTTTGAGATAAATCGTTCGACGATTTCCCTCTCTCCTTTTGTGGCTGGCGTGACGATGAGATTTTTCTGTCCTTGTGCGGCCAATACAGGATAGTCATGCTCAGTTTGGGAAGCATTTTTCTTCTGAAAAATAGAAGCAAAAAAACCTCCAGTATGCTCTATATGAGGCCAGAAACGCTTGCGAAATAATTCAGTCAGTGGTGTGGACTCTTTTTGCAATCGAGAATCAATGACTTCTTCATTTTCCATGACATTGAGCGTACAGGTCGAATATGAGAGTGTGCCTCCCGGAGCTGTGACAGCTTCAGCGGTTTCCATGAGTTGTTTCTGGAGTTTTGCGATTCGGTCGATATTTTTCTCATGCCAATGATCCACAATAGAGCTATCGCGGAATACTGTCCCCTCTCCACTACAGGGGGCATCAAGAAGAACTGCATCAAAAAAATCTGGGAAATTCTGAAAAAATCGACCATCACAGGAAACAACGGCAATATTGTCATACCCCATACGATCGAGATTATCAAAGAGTTGCGGCGTGCGCGTACGATTAACTTCATTGGCGATGATGAGTGAATCGGGAAAATAATCTGCGAGCTGGGTTGTTTTGCCTCCAGGCGAAGCGCACATATCGAGGATTTTATCTGGATGATTCGCGATATGTTTTTTGAGGAGATACGGCGGATGAGCTGCGGCGACTTCTTGGATATAGAACCATCCTGCGACGTGCTCAATTGTATTACCGAGGGCAATAGTTGTATCATCACGATCGATGAGAAATACTTCTGGGATATCGGTCTCTGTGAGTGTCCATCATTGCTCTTTTGCGTGAAGTTTAAATTTTTCTAGTGTGATTTTTCTCGTGTTTATGCGAATACTCTTCCCTATTGGTTTTTTCATAGATTCAATAATCCCCTCTGCTTCTGCAGGAGAAAAACCAAATGCATTCTGAATATAATCGGAAAAACGAGACATGTCTGGATTGTAATGATTTTTGAAAAAAAGAGCAATTATTGCTTTTTACCGTACGCAATATATACTTTCTCCATGTTCTGCAATAGAAATCTCTCAACTCCGCCATACCTCAACTTCATGAAGAGGTAAATTATTTTGTTTTAAAAATCCAAATCCCTCTTCAAAAGAGGGATTTTTTATTGCTATGAATCATATTTTCCAAATCACATCACCCGTTCCTTCGCTTCTTTTTTCTCCCAAGAGGTAATATTTGAATTCTTTGAATCTCATCCTCATTACGCGAAAGAGGGTTCTTATTTTTTATACAACAATTTTATGAACAAAACAATAATCGTGAAAGTAGGGACAGAATCCCTTGCACATTTTCACACCAGTGAAAAGGTAGACAAAATGATTGCAGATATTGCCCGATTGATACAACAACAAATATTCGTCACGCTCGTCTCTTCTGGGGCGGTCGGATGTGGGAAGGAAATATTACCACGAGAAACAAATAAGCAGGTACTCGCCAGTGTAGGCCAGCCAATACTCATGGCTCTTTATGCTGAAAAATTTAGGCAACACGGTATTATCACGGCTCAAATCCTCCCAACTCATGCAACTCTCGAAGAAATACCATCACACCGAGCACAATTCACCTCTACGGTAAAAAATATCGTGAGTGGCTGAATACTACCAATTATCAATGAAAATGACTCTCTCTCAACTGTAGAAATGCGTGAGCTGGGTCAGTGAGCTGATAACGATCAAAATGCTCTCATCATCGCTCGTATACTCGGTGCCACAGATATAATTCTCCTCACAAATACCGATGGAGTCTACCGTGATAAAGATGATGAATCCACGAGAATACATACGCTCAAAGCTGAGACTATTACAGACGAATGGATACATCAAGTTTGCTGAGAAAAATCAACCAGCTGAACTGGCGGTATGCAATCCAAACTCAAAATAGGAAAAGCTTTTTCTGAGAGTGGTATGACTCACATTTGTGATGGTATCCATTCAGGGGTCTATGAGCATGCACAAAGATCAAATATAAAAGGCGGGACTCGTATTACTTCATAAAGTTTGCATTCAAATTCTTTGAGATACAATTCAGACAAACCCCTTCACGATTTCATACTATGGTGTAATTTTTGAATCTTTGTCAGCGTCTATTCTCTCTGTGAGTAGATATTTTTTCATCTTTATTTTCTCTACTATGTTTTCATTTCTCAAAAAATCTCACGAAGCAACTTCTCAAGAAACAAAACTCATTTCACTCGTTGGTCTCTATATTTTCTGTGTTATTATGACAGAAACTCTCGGCGTCAAAACATCACCAGTTGGTCACATATCTCTCCACTTCGGCCCCATCAATATACCACAGCTCAAGGTCTCTATGGCGATATTTTTTATTCCTTTCATCTACTCTATCAATGACGTCATAGCGCAGGTATGGTGATACAGAACAGCTCGGAGTGTCTATCGTATTTCTCTTGTTTCTATTGTTGGGCTCGCTTTCTTCTCATGGCTTACGACGATACTCCCTGCGAGTATGATATTCATCGATAAAGAAGCTGCTTTTGATACGATTTTCGGTCAGACACTTCGTTTTTCACTCGCCAGTATCACTGCTTTTGCCGTATCAGATATTCTGGATGTCATCATCTTCTGTCGTCTCCGTGATAAACTCAAAAATAAGTGACTCTGGATCTCTACCAATCTCTCAAATTTTATCGCTCAAGGTATTGACGGAGCACTCTTTGTGTATCTCGCCATGTACGTCCCTGGAGCAGAATCATTCTGGGCTGGTAATCACGCATTTATGTGGGGTGTCATCCTCCCATACTGGGTGTTCCGATGTTGTATGAGCATCTTTGCGACACCATTTGTGTATGCAGGAGTAAAATGGGCAAAACAATAATGAAAATAACTGTTCACGTCAAACCAGGAAGCCGAAAAGAATCTATCGAATGGGTGGAAAATTTGTTTTGAGAAAAAACACTCGTCGTCAAAATCCGGGAAAAACCCGTTGATGGCGAAGCAAACAGAGGACTGATTGAAGCACTTTCTGATTTTTTTGATGTGCCAAAATCTCATATTACCATACTTCACGGTCATACCTCGCGCGAGAAAGTGGTTGAGATAATAGAGAGGATATAATTTAATAGGGAGTCTAGGCATTTTTCTTTTTTGTCACTTTATGTGAGAGAAATACGTCTATACTACTGTCGGCGCTTTATTTCCTTATTTTTTCTATGTATTCTTTTATTAAAAATCTCCTCGGTCTCACGCTCATCGTAGGTCTCATCGGCGCTCTCTATCTTGGTTTCCTCGTGACGCAAACCTACGACCGATCAAGTGAACCATCAAATTTTCGGAGTTTTACCGTCTCTGGAGATGGTAAAGCTGTTGGCGTTCCTGATGTGGCTGGTTTTTCTTTTGAAGTCATCACAGAAGGTGATACAGATGTAGCAAAACTACAAACAGAGAACGCAGAAAAAATGAATGCCTCTATTGATTTTGTGACGAAACAAGGAATCGATAAAAAAGATATCAAAACATCACAATATAGCATCCAGCCTCGTTACCAAACTACGAGCTGTGCCTATGGTTCAGGAAAAGTTTGTCCTCCAGCTGAAATCGTCGGCTATACAGTCCAACAGACTACCTACGTCAAAATACGTGATTTCAAAAAAATCAGTGATATCCTCAGTGGCGTGGTTAAAAGTGGTGCCAATTCTGTATCAGGTCTCTCATTTATGATTGATGATGCAACAAAGATAGAAAACGAGGCACGCGCAGAAGCTATCAAAAAAGCACAAGAAAAAGCTGCAGATATAGCAAAAGCTGGTGGTTTTCAACTTGGAAGACTCCTCGAAATCAGTGAAAATAATGGTGGCTATAGTCCATACTATGCTCGCTCAGCGATGATGGACATGGCAGGCGGAGCAAAAGAAGCCTCTATCGCACCAACTATCGAAGCAGGATCACAGGATATCAATATCACTGTATCGCTCAAATACGAGATACAGTAATCAAAGTATTATACCTCGAAAATCCCCAGAAGACCTGGGGATTTTTTAATTCTTTCAAATATTTGACTCTCAAAAAAATATAGAGTAGAGTAGTTAGGTCTATTCATTTTTTAACCCCTTTTATGGACAAAAAAATTATTTTAGGAAGTACACTACTTGTTACTAGTATTTTGTTACTTTCCTCATGTTCTGTTAAGAATTTAAGCTCTTCGGCATTAAACTGATCAGATCAGTATCCAAGAAATCTTACTACAGAAGCACTTATTTCTGAAAATCAGAAAATAAATTCTGAACTTCGATCAAATGAAGTCACTCTTGCATCAAAAAAGTCATTTCTCAAAACAGTGGAAAAAAATTGGCAAGATACATTAGATAAAAGGAATAAAATGTCATCAACATGTGAACCTATGGTAGCAGAAAGTGAAAAACTCATTGTATTAAACGAAGAATATACCACTCTTAATAAAGAACGACTAGCACTCCAGAAATTAGTAGAAGAAAAGAAGAAGACAAATGCATCTGACCTAAAAGCAAAACAAACCGAACTTGCTACATATGAAGATGTTATCAATCCTAAAACAAAGAAAGTTACAAAAAAAGGTAAAATGTCTCTCAAGCAAGATGCAATAAATGCTCAAGAATTTACATTACAAAAGCTTGATTGGAAGAGAAAGTGTAACGGCTATACTACACAATCTCGATTTGATAAAAAAGAAGAGGAAAATAATAAGCTCATTGGTGATGCCTCAGCACAAGTTGATGCTTATATAAATAAAAAGTCAGAAATTACTAATAAAAAATCAATACTCGAAAAAGAATTACAATCTCGATTGGATGCAGATAAGTATCTACAATATTCTTACAATTACACTGATGCTTCTACGCCTGCAAAAATGGTAACTGTTAAAAACAAAACACTTATTCCTAACTGTTTCTGGAATAATAAAAATCAAATGGTTTGTACTGATAAAGTAAACTATGATTATGATGAAAATGGTGATCTCAATTCTGTAAAAGATGACAAGGGCGACACTCTTACACCAATTGATCAAAATGACTCTATGCACCCTGGGAATAATCCAATAAAAAATGAGACAACTAGTGATGATCAAACTCAATACACAACCTATCTCACCATTAGCTTTGAAGCAGAGATACAAGAAGAAGAGCAAGCAGCAGATTCTTGTACATGTAACGAAGGTGGCGGTGGTGAATGTTTATATGGTTATACAGTCGATGGTATATGTAAGGATAAGGAAGAGGAACCAACAGATACCGATGTCTGTACAAATTGAAAAGATGATGATAAGGATGGCATTGTAGATAATGAATGTCCTCCTACTCCTGAAGAAGTAAGCTTTGTCGGTAAAACATCTGAGTTATTTGTGAGTACTTTTGGAATTTCAAACGCCTTTGCTGGAGCACCAAAAGTACCAGATGGAAGTGGATGTTTACCAAATTGGGTTAAAAAATCTGTTTTTGCACCATTTAAACTCGTTAACACTATTACCAAACCAGTACTCGATCTCACAGAACCAACAACAGATGCTGTAGCTCAGCTTATTTCAGCAACCGTTGATTTGAGACCAAAAGATATGGTTGGATCATGTGTAGATGCAACTGGCATGAGTCAAGTGGTAAAGAAAATTAAAAGTATCAAAATTAAATCTGTCACACGTGATCGTCAACCAATTATCAACCCAATTAATAAATAATTAATAAATATTTAAACCCCCCGCTCACGCGGGGGTTTTTATTATTTCAAAAGTGATTGAATTTTTTTCTCTATTTTCTCCATCCCCCCGTCCCTTTCCAATTAAGGCAAATTATGGGCTTTTCAGCGTTAAAGTAAATTTGCACTTGCAATACACTTTATTTTCGATAGTTTTTATTTATGAAAAAAATATCTAACTTATCATTCTTATTTATTTTGCCATTATGCATGGTAATTTCCAATTGCTCCCAAGCATCTAATCATGAAAACACAGCAACATCAGACGGCGCAGGCGCATTGCAAATAGCGAAGCAAGATAGCGCACAGCAATCAATGCAAATGCCTGTAAATAATGCTGG
>CALETF010000099.1 GCA_937920005.1 uncultured Candidatus Altimarinota bacterium | reverse complement strand
CGATCTGATGTATATTTTTTTGTAATAGAAAGATATCCTGGAATAATAAAAGGAGCCCTCAGCACATCAAAAGTATCATATGATTCAGAACCTGTCGATACAGTAGCAGCAGAACCAGCAGAATCACTGACTGCATCATATCCAAATTGGAGGGAGCTTGTCAGTGTGGTAGCATTTCCATCGTACATCCTCAGGAGTCAATTGGGATCAACATCAAGCGAATTAGCGACAGCAGAACTCACAGTAGATACCGTAGGAGTAGTATTTGTCTTCGCTATTCGAATCTGTGTAAACAGAAGCTGATTCACTTGGTCTTGTTTTGATTGGAGCTCGAATGAAGATGCCTTTGGCATACTATCTGGGTCAACAAAACCAAGTCCGTTATAACTCACAGCTCCTGTAAAGTATGATGCTTTGGCCTCGTCAGAGAGAACAAAATCATAGACATTCTCTATCAATTGAACTGTAAATATTCCTGTTTTTTGACCATAAAAAATGTAGAGACTACCGAGATTATCCATGACAACAATATCATCGATACCATCGTGGTCCATATCAAACACTTCAAGTTGTTGTATCTGTCAGAGAAGCGGAGTTTTATCATATTTCATTGGCTTCTCAGTTGGTCACTCTTCAGAATGAGTTACCTGATGTAGAATGCCATCTGCATCAACATAAACAATATCAGAATACCCATCACCAATAAAATCACCAGCACGAACCATATCTTGTTGAGCATCACGCACAGAGAGAAGATCTCCTACATCTATAATAGCGCCATCTCCTCTCAATAATCACATACCTACAGTACCATCTGGATGATACACAATAAGATCTTTCTTACCATCACTATTTGTATCACGGAAAGTAAAATCATCAACATCAGAAGATCAAACATATACTGGTTTTCCTATAGTTTGATCGAGACCGGTGACAGAATTTACTTGATAATTTGGAAGACTAATAATCGGATCACCGAGATTGATAGTAAGGTAGTCCGCATTATCTTGAATGGCATGTGACCATTCTTCACCTGCTGCAAACTGAAGCAGAGAAGTGTTATCATGTGTCCATCAGAGTCCATATTGTTGAGGGTAAGCAGACCATCATCGATTATGGGCTCAACCGACATAAACTGTCTCTTCGCCAGTAGTATAAAGAACAAGACTTGGAGTCTCATAAGAGCTCTTATTAGTCCATGACAACTTCGTCGAAAGAGTCGAGCGAAGCGATTCAAGAGTATATGTATAAGATGAATCCGCACTCCCCTGCTCAACCGGTACTCGTGATTTCCAGCGAAGATAGAGAGTTCATAAAGAAACACCACTACGAGTCACAACAAATTGGAGATATTCACTATTTTGATGAACGAAAGCAAATCAAAGATTTGGAAAACTAAAAATATCTCTAACAGAAAAAAGAAGTTGGGAACCACTATAAAGACGACCATCCTTATAAATAATGTCAGTACTATTTGGAACAAAATAAATACTATCTCTATCACAAGAAATACCAGTACAAGAAGATAGCAGAGCATCACTAGAAAGTGTCGGATAGCGAACACGAGCAATTCATCAGAGACGTGTATCATATACAATGAGAGTCAACACATTATTTATATATGATTCGATTTGTGCCTCAATACCAGTACCATATTTAAGAGAACCTGTCACAATATTTCCCGAAGGAGTCACCGTAAAAATAGGATTTTGAGGTGTGTCCACCAGTGTTGAAAGGGCGAGCGTTTTTGTGGCGGAAGAAAATAAAGTAGCGCCAGCAAAGTATCATTGTATAGGCGATTGGCCGAATGCGGCCCCGAGTAGAATTTGTGTTATGTTTTGCCAAGAATTCTGGTTCGCCTCATCACTTGTAATAACAGGAAGTGCATTTGTCATAGCAACATTTTCCAATGTTTTTACAGTAGATTTTATGCCATCTTTTTCGAGCCAAGCGTGAAACAAAATACGTCATGGGATACCAGAACTTACTAAATCAGACTGGTAAACACCAGTATTTATTTCTTTAAATCAAAGAGTATTTGAAAGAAGTAATGGTTTGTCAGTACTTATTTTCCAAGTATAACCATGGAGTGTTGTGAGATTTCCATAAGTATCATATAAATATGCCGTGAGCGTATCTCGAGCATTTGTTTTAGCGTGAATGGTCTCCGGCGCAGAAAGGGCTATGCTAGTTGGCATGCCTGGAAGAATTTGGAAATTCTCACCTATGATTTTACCAAGAACAGTATCTTGCAAATAGAGAGAGGCAACGCCTGTTCTCGTTCCTGTCTGAAGAGTTGCAGTCGCACGTCACTTCACAAATGTTAGAACATCCTGATTAAACTTTGCATCACCACCGCGAATGCCAATTTTTACAGACATGTCCCAATCCTCTATCAGAGTACCATCTTGTCTCTGAATACTAAAATTGACTGGAACTGTTTGACCAACTTCGAGTGTAGATCGGTTTGGTATATCAACAACAATGTAAGGATCGGAAAGTACTGGTCGAGAAAGGGAAATATCAAGTTTTTCAGCATCTTTTGATACTGTGACATTAAAGGTTATATTTCCAGCTTCAAGTGGAGTCAGAATAAGTGGAGAAGTCATTTTACCAGAAACAAGTTTCTCTGATTTTGATGATATTGGCCCGACGATAGCATTGCTCGAACTTTGTATTTGTAGATTCCAGTCCTGAGAGTTGATGGGATTATTCCATTCATCACGGAGGGAAAGTATAAATTGTGTTGGTGTATCTTTGATAAGTAATGAGTCGAGAGAAGCATCTATGTGATGTGGCTTACCAGTTGCTATCGTAAAATTTGTTTTCCCAGAATAATCTCACACTACAGCAAGAAGAGTATATCGACCAGCACGATGAAGAATCGGATCAATAGATGGACTTGCAAGTTTCATCTTACCTCCAGTAATTGGAACTGATTTATAGAGTCATTTTTGTTCACCTGTTACGTAGTCATAAATAGTTACATCAGCAGTCGATGGGTAGACATCAAGACCTGAAAGAAGAATATTGATACCATTTGTATCGCCTGCTGTCACTGTTTCTGATGTATTAGATCATGATGTACTCAGGACAGTCATTGAGAGATTAATTGGTCCAATAAGAACAGAGCTTCGTTCAGAACGCAATAGAATATTTGTGCCAGAATATATTCGAGACTCAAATGCAATACGTGTTCGATGATTATTTTTAGAGGTAAAAATCCAGACAGCATGACCATCCCTGAGTGTATTGCCACCAGAGACGCTAAAATAGCGATCTTGAATTTCATTCCAACCGCTATCTTTTGCTGAATAACTCTTTCATTCGTCGAGGTCATCTATTCGCGTTACTTCTAGAACGATATGAGTTGTATCATCATTAATAAGAGAAGTGGAGTTTTCCAGAGCTGTATCTATTCGAAGACTTTGAGTAGGTTCTATAGTTGTAGAAGAGAGAGTGTTAGTGAGAGTCAGCTGGCTGTTATTTTTTTCTAAATAGTCAGTAACATCATTATTATTGGCATCAATTTGATCTATATTCTGAAGTTCTTTTGTTGACCAAACAATATCACCTCAAAAACTCACAGTCAGTGTTGGAAGCTCAGGAAAACCAATATCATCAATATCGGGCGTAAACCACTCCGTCTTCATGAGGTTACTCAACCAACATTGAATGGCAGAGAGCCATTCCCAAATAACAACACCCGTAGGATCTCAGCACTCAGAATCAGAAGAATCAGAGGTATTGGATCCAGAATCCTGACTACTATCAGACCCACCCTCATTACCCTCTGTTCATGAAGTTCCTTCTCAAAGAAGTTCGGCAATTTCACTACTAGAAAGAGAATATTCTGGATTGGATTCCGAAGAAAAAGTACCGAGTGTAGTGACTACATCTCAATGAGATTCTTGTATATTTGTAAACCATTCTGGAAGCTCCGTTTTTGCTTCTGGATTAAAACCAAATACAAAATTTCTCGCGTCACCCTGACCACCAAGATAACTAACCTCATAGATATCTTTTTTATCGGGAAGAAGAAGTTTACTATTCGTAGAAGAAGGCTTAAGAGCAGTTTTTAGAACGTGAGAATATTTCATTTCTACATCGAGATTTTTCCAACGTAGAGCATCAATAAGACCAGTGCGTATATCCTCGTTAGACAATAGCACATCAGCAAGATTCGTAACAGATGAAGTCGGTTGCACAAGACGACTCCATCGATGATTTGATGGAAGAGTTACTGGTGTTGCCAATCGAGACTGTGCAGTATTGAGAGTAGAACGAATTTTGTTTAATATTTCTTCATCCGAATCATCTAGATCAATTGAGACGTCAAAAAGATTTGGGTAATCAATCCGCGATTGCGCACCACTGCGATCAAGGTAGAGAAGGTATCGTTCCTCATCAATTGGAAGATTGGGAGTCGCATTTCACTTGAGTTGTTGACCATATACATTTGTCGTTGGATCGCTATGTTTAACAAGAGAAGAAATTCTTTTATACGTTCAAGAAAGACCTGTCGCCTGACATGATCACAATGATGCGCCATTACGATTTAAGAGAGTAATGTTTCCATTATTTGAACCACAACCTACAAGACTAGAAAGAATGTTTTCACTCGTCTCAGGTGTCGGATCAAGAAAGAATGGATTTGGAGTAGGACTTT
The DNA here is from genome assembly GCA_937920005.1 of uncultured Candidatus Altimarinota bacterium. Lineage (GTDB taxonomy): Bacteria > Patescibacteriota > Gracilibacteria > BD1-5 > JAGOOR01 > JAGOOR01. Next base: position 8,088 of record CALETF010000099.1, on the reverse strand, counting down.
GTAGTGGAGTAGCACATGAATATCTCGAACCCCCTGTTTCTGTTGGCCAGAGATATTTCCTGTTCTCTAAACCATTATGTTGATAAGGACGAAGTATGAGATCATTTCGCAGACAATCGAGAGGACTATTTGTCCCCGTTGTTTTTTTACCAGCACCGAGATCAAGTACTGCAAGTGAGAAATCATCATATCGATGAGAATTGAGGAGCATTTCTCCATCCTTGTAAGTAGCATTTATAGGACTATTTCCACCCCAATACGATTGAGTTGGTGATGTACATTTTATACCAGCATTCACATCTGTAGTAATCAATTTTGAATCTTCCTTGGCACCGACTATATCAAAACCATGATTTGTCTCAGCAGTAGTATTTTTACCTCAAAAACTTGTACCACGTATGAGACTACACTGAGAAGCGTTAGTTATTTCAGATGCTTTGGTACCATAAAAATAATTATCATATGTAAAATTATACGTACGACTCACAAACCTCTCACCACTTTTTTCTGAAATAGTTTTTTGACCTGGTCGGCTCACAAGAATAGGTATATCAAGTGCGAGATTACTATCAACATAAGTATCGATCATTTTCTCAAGAGCGTCATTACTTTCCTTAATGATTTGTCATGAAAGAGCATCTTTTGTCGTGATAAGTTCTGGGATAGTATCAACTCGTACATCAGAATAACCATTATAATATCGACCAGTATTATGAACCCACCGATTGAGATCTCAGAGATATTTTTCATTAATAACTTTTAAGAAAGGGGTTATGAGTTCATCGCTGAAAACTTTGGTAGAAATATCACTTGCCTGAGAAAGAAATGAAGATGTAGAATTAGAATCAGGAGACCATTCTCGAAATGAGGAAATTTTAGTGGCTCATTCAGATTTCATTAAACTAAGAAAACCCGCATAGAGATACTGAGCAAACTCTCGAGAAAATCGATGATAAAGAAGATGTTCTTGTTGTGGAACAAAAATTTGTTCATACACAGAAAGCAGTCACTTACTTGCTGCTCGTGATTCATTGACGCTATCCATATAGAGAACCTGCGGATTAGTACCGACATTCTCATATCTTCATTTTTTTGCATCAAACTCATAGACGCGTGCAAAAAAATCACGTATTTTTTGTACATCTGAATCAAGACTACCCGTATTTGGATCTATAACTGAATGCCATATATCTGGACGCGCATCATTTCTTTTTTGATTTACGTATTCATATCGTGATGTATCCCAATTCCAGAAAAAATGAGGCTCATCAAAATCAGTATAAGGATAGAGAGACAAGAAATCTTTATTATCTTTATGAACTACTGGAAGAGGAACATGGCCAATCAAAATAGTACCAACTAATTTCTGGGTTTTGTTTCCATGATTTGGTATACCAGAAAAATACAAACGTTCATTACTTGAAGCAATCAAATATGGATGAGCATCACGAGCATAAGTAAGGATAACAGTTCTCGTATGTGATAATCGGTTCTGGATACGACGAGCATATGCATCAATATCGGACGACATTTTTCGAAACAGTTCTTCCTCTACTATGAGAGAAACAACATCTTCATGATTTGCAGATTCGAGAGCACTCGCATCTGGGAGAAGAAAAGGAACACGAAAAGTAGCCTCAAAAAACAGAAGCCCAATCAGAAACCATGCTATGATCTTTTGAAAAGGAATCACGAAGGTAAAATATCTCTTTTCATTCTACTGATTTTCGAGACAGAATAAAAGCATTATAGGCATCTTAGGTCTTGCAAAAAAGCTCTAATCTACGTAAATATATCCGATGATAGCTGGATTATTAAAAGTCTCTCTTCGAGTCGTTACTTCATTAAGTGCTCGATAGTTCATATCTTTGATAATCATATGGTCATCATTAACAGCCATGACTATCCCCACATGCCCATATGCAGGCGGAAAACCAGGGCCGTGATAAACAATAATAGCACCTGGTTTTGGATCATTACCAGTAGGAACACCTTGTTTTTTCGCATTTTTAACCCAATCTTTTGCATTTCCTCGCCATGTCACATTTTTATATTTTGCAACGAAACAAGTACAATTTCACCAAACAAAATTACGACATCATTTCCCTACCTTAAGGGAAAGAGTATAGTCTCAATAGGTGATGGTTTGAGGATCTTTTTTTGCAACTGAAGCTTTAGCAGTTGCAGGCTTAGGAGCAGGCGTCGCTGCAGGCTTAGGAGCAGAAGATGTAGGTGCAGGTTTAGCAGTAGTAGCAATGACAGGCTTCTTCGTAGGGTCTTTGGTTGGGTTTGGTAGGAGTAATTTTCGACCTATACTCAAAGTAGAGCCCTTATTCATATCATTTGCAATCAAAATAGTACTCACATCTTTGATGCCATATTTGGCAGCAATAGTACTCAAAGTATCTCCTTTTTGCACAGCATATTGAACACCATTAATGCGTGGAATAACTATTTTTTGATTAATAGAAAGAATATCCGTATTGAGATTATTCATTGTGCGAAGAGTCGCAAGAGGAATACTGTATTTTTGAGCTATGGTTCAGAGCGTATCTCATCGAGAAACAGTGTGAGTAACATAAAGGGAACGTTTTGGGTCTTTTGGTAGTTCTACTGGAGGAATTGGGGATGGCGTTTTGGGAACATCAGAAGAAATATTTGGCTCTGGATTTGGCTCAGGAGCAAGTAGGGTTGTTTGTGGAGGGGTATCAACAAGATCTTGGATAAAGTCAGAAGTACTTTCTCCTGTTTCCCAATCGTATGAAGCAAGAATAGTAGATCTATCATATTCACCACGTACGACAACACCAGTATATCATTGCATATAGGAACCAAATGCAGGATATATGGGAACAAGTGCTATAAAAAAGAGTGCAACATTGCTGAGAGTTTTCTGACGAAACTGTTTTTGACGACGTAGACGAGTAGAAAACTTGTTGCGCATAGGTCTATTTTTTCTCGTTGTAGATAAAACCTATAATATTCTTATTTTTTATCTTCTCAACTCGAGTCGTCACCTTCCAGAGACCCGCATAATTCATATCTTTTACTACCATAGTACCAGCTTTTGCATCAACGCTCATCACGATACCGACATGTCCATAAGCGAGATTATATCCTGGACCGTACCACACAACAATCGCTCCAGGTTTAGCTACTTGCCCGGTTTTAAACCCAGCAGCACTTGCATTCTTAAACCAATAACGAGCATGTCATCTCCATTTCACTGGCCAATATTTCGCAACAAAATATGTACAGTGTCCTGGCACAAAACCAGCACCATTCGCATTAATAACTTTGAGAGTAAAAGTCCCTCCAGACTGACCCGTTCTTGTGTTACCACTAATAGTAATGACAGGTTGCTGTGCATCTGGAAGAAATATAGTTGTTCCTGTTGGGAGTATTTCACCGAGGAGATTTGCGACACGTATTTTTTCACTTGTTGTTTTGAATTTGAGAGCAATGGCATCGAGCGTATCGCCTTTTTTTGTAGTATATATGATACCATCACCTGGAGGAATAATTAATTTCTGGCCAACTCGAAGAGTATTTGATGAAAGATTATTTGCCCAACGAATCGTATTTGGAGAAATTTGAAATGTTTCAGCTATTTCACCGAGAGTGTCACCATTTTGAACAACATAGTTTTCAATCGTTGTACGTCTACTATTATCAGCTGGTAAATCAGGAGCTATAAATTCACCATCAGTAACATCAGTATATTCGGCCAAGATTGATGTTTCATCAATAGTACCCCCTAACCCTCCTCGGCGAGTACCATCATAGAGAACAGCGCCAAATACAGGGTATATAGGAAGAAGGACGACAAAAGAAAGAATAAGAAACGAATTAGACGTCCTGATTCTTTTCATTCGTGCTCGACGAAGAGCACGACGGTCGCGAAGATACTTTGAAAGAATTTTTGGAAACAAGCAAAGGTATTAAAAACAAACTACGCGCTGATCGATGTCACCTCGAGTTTTGTTTGTGCAGCACGGAAACCTGTCGTTCTGTGGTAATGCTTTTTTGATTTCATTTTAAAGACACGGACTTTGTCGCCTCGTGTGTGTTCTACTACCTTACATTCTACAGTAGCGCCGGCAACAGTTGGAGAACCAACTTTTGTACCGCCTTTTTCATCTGCTATAAGAAGTGGAGTGAAAGTGTGGTTTTCTGTTCCTTCATCAAGTCTATCTACTGTGATAAAGTCGCCTTTTTTGACGATATATTGTTTTCAACCTGTTTCAATAACTGCAATCATAATTTTTGATTAAGATGGCTGTATTGTATATATTTTTTTTATCTGGCAAGTTTTTATTTCCTAGAATACCGAGTTTTTATCTTCCAAATCATATTTAACCTTGCTAAAAAAGACCAAATTCCTATACTCCCTCCTGTTTTCACACTATGACCAACAAAAAACACATCATGCTCATGGGTATCCAAGGCTCTGGGAAAGGCACACAGGCTGCTCTTATCAATAAAAACTATGGATATATAAGCCTCGAAACAGGCGCGATACTCCGTTCTGTCCTCGAAAATCCAACACACAAACACTACCAAGCCGTAGCAGATACAGTACCACACGGGAAAATGACTCCAGATAGTGTCATATTCGACCTCATAAAAGAATTCGTAGAAAATCATCCAAACGATCGAATCCTGATTGATGGTGCCGTCAGAAATATCGCACAAAGACAGTTTTTCGATGCTATTACAACAGACTACTGTGTTATTCACCTCACTCTCACAGAAGAAGAAGCCCTCCGTCGCCTCCAAGGTCGCAAGATGGATCCTATCACAAAAGAAATATTTGGAGCTGATTTCCAAGGTGATACAAATCCTGAAACAGGCAATAAACTAATTGTCAGAGTCGACGATACCGATGTAGAAAAGATTCACAAACGCTTCGCATGGTACCGTACAGATATCGTCCCCCTTCTCGACAGCTGGAAGAATGATGGAGTCGAATTCCATACTATTAATGGCGAACAACCGCGAGAGGTAGTCTGGAACGAGATTGAAAAAATATTACAAAAATAAAAAAACTCCCCTAAAAGGGGAGTTTTTAAATATATCAGAAATCTTAGATCTGCATCAAAGCAGCAGCAACAAAAACACCTATCATACTTCCCACGAGAGTTTCAGATGGGAGGTGGCCTAGAGATTCATTGAGTTTTTTCTCACCTTTTATAGTATTAAGAGCATGAGCATGGAGACCAGACTGATAACGGATATTCATGGCATCATAGATAACAATGGCAGCAAATACTAGCGCTAATACAAAAAGATCATGCAGTGGACCATATTTGATGCCTATTCCGGTTGCAAGACTCGCTACTAGAGCAGAGTGACCACTTGGCATCCCCCCAGTTGAGAGCATAGCCTGGAGATTAAACCGACTCTTTTGCCATAAAAAGAAACCCTTTAAAAGTGTTGCTACGATATAGGCAACAAATGGTATGAGGATAAGATGTTGGGCAAAAAAGTAATTCATTTAAGCGATGTCCATGATTTTATAAGCAAATTTACCAGCTCGAGCAACACCTTCAGCGACTTCCCCTTCTGATTTTCCGATAACAGCCTGACCAAGAGGTGATTCATTTGAGATACGATTTTCGAGAATATCAGCTTCTGTGCTTCCAACGAGGACATATTCTTGAACTGGAGCACTTTTATCATCACCCATTTTGAGAGTGAAACGACTACCAATAGTAATAACGTTATTTTTCTTCGCTTTCTTATCAGAATCGAGGATTTCATAGTTCTCAAGAATTTCCTCAATCTCAGATATACGAAGTTCTACTGCAGCTTGTTCATCACGAGCTGACTGATATTCAGAGTTTTCTGAGAGATCACCATAGGCGATAGCTATTTTGAGTTTTTCAGCGATTTCAAGACGCTTTACGTTACGGAGATCATCGAGTTCGAGATGGAGCTTTTCGAGACCTTCATGAGTCAATTGATGTTTCTTTACCATAGTGAAATTAAGAAGAGAAATTATAGAGGAAGTATAGAAAAATTATTGCAAAAGCAAACTCTTGAGGTCATTGTATTCATCACGAAGGACTTCAAAACCAACAGCATGCCCCTCAATTTCTGTAATAAATCGAACTATTTGACCATCTCATGTTTTATCATTAAGGAACATTGTCTTGCCAAAAAAATCAGTGGTATCCTGAAAATTATACATAGCACTCAAAAGGAGGAGATTACGACGGATAAGAGCATAATCATTTTCAAAGACATACATACGGACACGATCTGCAACGGTAATATCTACTGGGAAATTGAAAATAAAAGCTCCAAAAACATCATTTTGAGATGATTTACGAAAATTATATGCTTTTTCTACTTTTACAAGGACCTTATCATTCACACTTGTGCTCACAATAGGTGTCTTATCAGAACCAGCACCAACAATACCTCTTTGCGAGTCGTTCTGAGAACGGAAAAAGAGAACTATTAAAAAGAACGCAAAAATACCGGTACACAAAAAAATGATGTAGGCAATAGTTCGAAGCATAAAATTATAATAAGAAGTTGCTACAAATTGCAAGAACGAAAACTAGTTCTGTGACACGAGCCAAGATTCGATTTTTGGGAGCATGACTTTTCTATCAAGACCATACTTCATCCAGAGTTCACGATGAGTACCAGACTCAGCAAATACATCATCAATACCGATTTTGAGAAGTCTCGTTGGGCAGCTCTCTGAGAGAGCAGAAGCAACAGCATCGCCGAGTCATCCATGAATGCTATGTTCTTCGAAGACGACGACTCGTCCTGTTTTCTGGGCAGAAGTACAAATACTGTCAGTATCAAGAGGTTTAATTGTGTGAATATTGATAAAATCGACGCTCTTCCCTGTTGCGATAAGTATCTCAGCGACTTTGAGGGCCTCATAGACCATAGAACCTGTCGCAATAAATGTGATATCTTGACCTTCCATCAGCTTCTGTGCTTTCCCTATTTCTATCGGTGCATCACTCAAGAATACTGGGAAATCAGCACGAGTGACACGGATATAGTCTGTCGTTGTCGGATCAGCCATCGCGGCAACCATTTGTATCGCCTGACCATAATCCGCAGGGCACAGTACTCTCATACCAGGTACAGCACGCATCATCGCGATATCCTCTGCCATCTGTGCACTCGCTCCATCAGGGCCGACGTTGAGCCCATAGTGACTTCCGACCACCTTGAGCGGGAGGTGCGACATAGCCGCGAGGCGAATCTGTGAATAGTTAAGTCCAGGATTAAACGCTGCAAAACTCGTGATAAATGGAATTTTCCCAGCATGTGCCATACCAGTTGCTATACCAGCCATATTTTGTTCAGCAACACCAACTTGAAAATAACGCTCAGGAAACTCATGAATAAACCCTTCGAGCTTGAGTGAGCCAGGAAGATCAGCATTAAGAACAACGACATGTTTATTCTCATGGGCCAATCGCACAATTCCCTCTCACCACCCTGCACGGATAGATTTTTTTGTGAGAGACGATTCATCAGACCAATTTGAAACAAGCATAAAATAAAATTATTGAATACCAAAAACTATAGGCAGAATCTTTGTTCTGCCAATGTTGAGTTCTGGATGAAAACGATTGACATGAGCAACAGAGCTTCCTCCATCGAGATTAAAAAGAGAAAGACTGTCATATGAATCCATAAAACGAGTTTCTCTCAGAACAATATTTCTCACTTCTTTGAGAGTGACATTTTCATTAATGGTCAAAAACCATACATCCTGTTTCCCATTTTTCTCAAAGAGAACCAAGACAGTTCTTTTGTGGGCTTTACCAATATAACTCGAGGTCATGAAATTCTCCTCTTCAGAAAAACCATTACGAACATAAAAAAGAGGACCTCATTGAAATAAAATACGACATGAATCTATCAGTGATTCTGTATAATCAGTATTTTTTATAAACGTGATTTTGCCAGCAGTATCCACGCAGAGCGCATGGGTAATCTGTGGATTATCGGGAACAAAAGGCGTTTGCCTCACACCATTGAGAGAAAGAATTCCCGCATGATAGAGCGCTCCATCGATACGATTAAAATAGCCACCGTTAACGAGCA
>CALETF010000098.1 GCA_937920005.1 uncultured Candidatus Altimarinota bacterium | reverse complement strand
GAAAATTTCATGAAGCTCACGCTCGGTAAACCTGATGATTTCAAGAGTTCATTCTCGTGAGAAATTCAAAAGTTGAATCTCGATACGTCATCAAAAGATGTGATTACGAAAAAAGCTGAATCTGTAAATACACTCTCAAACGATATACGTATAACATCACTCTATATCAATTGGTATGAACAATTACGTCCTACTCTCTGTACTACAAATGATCCAAATAATGATCCACAAATAGCTGGAAAACTCAATCTCGTCTACAAAAATGAAACCCTCAGTGATTCTTGTGTCAATGGTACCCTCAAGCAGTACAAATGTGTCAATGGTGTTTATAAAACGGAACCTTCTTACGAAACTTCAGTTGTATGCCAAAATGGCTGTGGAGATGGAGTATGTTTGACACAAAATAAGAGTGGATTTGAGATTACATCACCGAGTTCTGCAAAAGTAGGAGAACCTCTCTCTATTAGAATCAAAGCAATTGGTTCAAATGGTGAACCAAATACGAGCTATGACAAAAACTTTTTTGTTGTCATCTCTGGTGATGATGATGCTGAATTTCCTACAGGCCCTCAACGTATGAGAAGCGGCGAATCAACTATCACTCTTAGCGGTGTAAAATTTTCAAAAGCAGGAACCATGAAACTCGTTGTTCGAGGCCAAGATGGGATAGAATGAACTCGTGAAATCATTGTGAATGCAGCTGATTTTGTCTGTCCTCAATTGTCTCCTCCACCAGCTGACTTCTGTTCAAATGGAAAGATTGTTGATGGTGGTAAGGATGAACACGGATGTCAATTGGCTCCAACATGTATAGAGGATTCAGGTTCAGGCACAACTTCAGGTTCAGACACAACTTCAGGTTCAGACACAACTTCAGGTTCAGACACAACTTCAGGTTCAGATTCAGGTTCAGATTCAGGTTCAGATTCAGGTTCAGATTCAAGTGGTTCAGTAGTTGCTGTCACCTGTCCAACATATACTCCTCCTGTAGCAAACTTCTGCAGTGGAGGACAAATCATCGACCGCGTCGATACTAATGGATGTCAATTAGCTCCAACATGTGGACCAAAACTCATCTCTGGGAATATTACAATAGAATCTCAAAAAGATTGTTGGTTTGGCGATGTTGCCAAAAAAATGACCCTCGGTGAATTATTATGATATCAAGCATCTACTTCATCTGGTATTGGTTATCTCGATGACATCATACTCTACGGCTCAACAGCTCCTGATGCTACCAGTATGCCAACCAATATGCTCAGTTTAGAGGAAAATAACCTCTGGGTAAAATCAGATGGAGCACAGGCGAGTATGAACTTTGAATTATCAAATTTCTTTATCTTCAGAACTTCAGGAAGCACAAATACCAGAACCTGGAATATTCCTTCTGGTGTGAAATTTTATGGCTGTTTCTCTCGTAATGATAGACCTAATACTTGGTAATTCATACTTCATCATCATCTCTTTATGAAAAAAATTATTTTCTTTATCATTGTCACTCTCGCTCTTGGATGAGCTGTTTATTATTCCGGAGTAGATTTATCATTTCTTGGCTTAAGATCTGCAATACTTTCAGCTGATAATTGTAATGCGAGTTTGTTACAATCAAACAAGGCAGAGTATGAAAAATCAACCACAGATTTAATTGTGCTCAATAGCTATATAGCTGCCAATAATTGTGACACAGTGGGCACATCAAATACACTCAATAATTTCCAAGTTTCCTCATGCCAGAGAAAAATAAATCTGAAAAAAAATAAAACAGATTTTGTGAATGGATATACAGCTTGCCAAGAATCGATTAACGCTGGCCCAAGAGTGCTCAGTGCTTCTGTTTTGACAGACTCTGGATCAACTTCTCGAGCACTTTTAGAACAAGATGAAAAAGAAGATATGCATCTCAATGAAAAAGTATACAAAGTAGATTTTCTAGCTCAGGATGTTTCTTATATACGGGAACTAAGGTATGAAATGACATTATCTGCTACAAAATAGCACCCCTGATATAAACGTACCAAAAATAGAGCTCAAATCCAATCGTTCTGGTTCATACGCGTGTTCTCAGGCTCCTTTAGAGAATCAAACAGATGTAACAAAAAAAATATACACCATTACCTGTCGTGCTGTGGGCGATGGTTATAAAACTT
>CALETF010000097.1 GCA_937920005.1 uncultured Candidatus Altimarinota bacterium | reverse complement strand
AAAAAAAGTAGATTTATATTTGCTGGAGGGGGATTTTTACCGAAAAATGGATCACCAGCTGGAGCTATACTAGAATATGCTCTCGATCAGCATGACCTCAATATCCTCATACCAAATTATCATGGAGGCCCGGGAAGCAATGCTGATAATATGATTAATAGAAAAGAATTTTTGCTGACGAAAGAAAATCCTCATCCTCACAAGCTAGAAGGCGAACAAAATGCAGCATATATAGAGGGTTTTTCTGGACACGAAGATGGTCCAGGTCTCGTAAATTATGCCCGAAAAGTTATAAAAGATGGCGGAACGATTTATCTCAACCATGGCTCCGAAGAAGCAAGACAAGCATTATACATCCTCTTAATAAATGATCCTATTATCAAAAGAAAACGAGTAAACGTTATTCTACCTACCGTGAATCACGATTATACTATTACAACGATGAAACAAACAACAAGTAACTCTCAACCAGAATATCGCAAAGAAAAAAGAAATAAAAAAATCGAGCAAATACAACACCATATGCAAAGAAGACTTCACACAGTGACACATCTATTGAAACATCAAAAACGATTTCCAGGCAAACACAGAAAAGATTAAAAAAATCCCCTCTCAACATTGAGAGGGGATTTTTTGAGAGACTTATCTCGCGTATTCGATGTAACGATTTTCGCGACTGACCATCACCTTCACTTCACCTGGATACTGGAGATTATCTTGAATACCAACAGCGATTTCACGAGCAAGTTTCTCTGCTTCGAGGTCTGATATTTTTTTAGAATCAACGAAGACACGTACTTCTCGACCAGCTGAGAGAGCATAGGCTTTTTCTACGCCAGCGAAGCTGAGTACGAGGTTTTCCATATCCTTCATACGTTTGATATATTCTTCGACATTCGCACGACGAGCACCTGGACGAACTGCACTAATAGCATCAGCAATCATGATAATACCTGTTTCAATACATGTCGCAGGGACGGCACCATGATGAGCTTCTGTGAGGTTGACGAGACGATCATCAAATCCATATTTACGGAGGATTTTCCCACCAATTTCAGGATGGGTTCCTTCGATATCGTGATCGAGGGCTTTACCAATATCATGGAGGATACCACCCTGGAGAGCGATTTGTGGGTCAGCACCAACTTGTTTCGCAATAGACTCAGCGATGTAGGCAACCTCTTGAGAATGTTTGAGGATATTTTGTCCGTAGCTTGTTCTGAATCGGAGCTTACCAATGAGACTCACTACTTCATCTGGGAATCCAGAAATACCCATCTCAGAACAGACTTGTTGTCCGAGTTTGAGGAGGAGTTTTTCTGCATCTTTTTGATTATTTTGAACTATTTCTTCGATACGTGCTGGTTGAATACGCTTATCAGAGAGGAGATCTTCGAGAGATTTCTTCGCAACATAACGACGGAAGAGATCAAAACTCGAGATGAAAATAGTATTTGGGGTATCATCGATGATGATAGACACGCCTGTTTCCTTTTCAAACGTTGTAATATTTCGACCTTCTTTACCGATGATGCGACCTTTGAGATCATCACTCTCGAGTTCGATAGTTGTCTGAGTTGTCTCAGCAGTCACTGCACCAGCATATTGTTGCATAGAATTCACGAGAATCTCGCGACAGACATCTTCTTCACGATTTCGTAAATCAGCTTTTTTCTTTTCAATGTGTTTGATGAAATCAGCTTCATATTGTTCTTCGATTTGTTCGAGTAATTTTTTACGAGCATCTTCCGGAGAGAGTTTCGCAACTTCTGAGAGTTTTTTAGCAATCTCTTCTTTCTTCTTACCGAGAAGTTCTTCTTCTCGCGCGAGAGATTCTTTTGCGAGATTGATTTCTTCTGTTTTTTTGACGAGTTCATCAAGCTTTTGATCGAGCTTCTCTTCTTTTTGCTCGAGGCGTTTTTCGATATCTATCGCCTTTTTTTCTATGTCTGCGGCACGATCGCGGTCTTCTTTTGCCTGCTTACGAGCATCATCCATGATTTTATTGGCATCATGGTCAGCACGGCGTCGGATATCATTTGCCTCTTTTTCTGCTGCATTGATGATATCATCAGCACGAACTCCACCTTGTTTCTTGACAAAAGTGATATAAAAGAAAAACGCTCATACACCGATGAGCAAGCCTACAAAGAGGCTTCCAAACGAAAACATAAAATGAAAATTAGGAAACTAAAATGATGATTTTTCTCTCCTTACAGGATGTCTTAAGATGGATCTATAAACACGGTATTCAGGGCAATAAAAACGATATCACTTTTCATCACGCACAATCACAACAACAGATGACATTTCTATGAAAGAGTTTGGAAATTTCGATCAAGTGTATAGTATGAACAAAATATTTTTATGCAAGAACGACATGTATGATATGTGACACTCCTCGGACGACCAAGTGCTGGTAAGTCGAGTTTTGTAAATGCTGTTATCGGAGACAAAATCAGCATTGTCTCTTCTATTCCTCAGACAACTAGACGCCTCATTCGTGGTATTTATACTGACAAAAATACACAGATTATCTTTCAAGATGTCCCCGGTCTCCATTCGAGTGCTCACAAATGGAACCAATCAATCAATTGGGTGACCAAAAATGCTCTTTCTGAAACCGATGTTATCCTGCGTGTCATAGATGGCTCTCGAGAGAAATGAGAAGAAGAAGGAATCATCGATAGAATCGTCGAAGCAGCCAAGGTTCCCGTTATTACCATCGTCACGAAAGTAGACATTTTGAGCGAGAAAGACAAAAAAAAGTTTCCAAAATGAGCATTATTTGTTTCAAATATTACCTGAGAATGACTCAAGGAAGTTGTCAAAGCTGTTTGATCTAAACTCCCCCTAGGTCCGATGCTCTACCCAGAATCTGATGTCACTGATCAGGATGTCTATACTCGAGTAGCCGAATTTATCCGTGAAAAAGTCTTCCAAACCACCTATGAAGAGGTCCCTCACGATACCTACGTCGAAGTAGAAACGATGGAAGATAAGGGAAAACTTGTGAAGATTTTAGCCTATATTTTCTGTACCACAGAATCTCAGAAAAAAATACTGATTGGAAATCATGCAACAAAAATAAAAGAAATCGGGAGTCTCGCCCGACAAGATCTGCAGGATTTATTCGAGAAAAAAGTCTATCTGGAGCTCCATGTAAAAGTAAACAAAGACTGGCAAGGACGTGAAAGCATTACTAGAAAAGTTCTCTGAAAGATGTAAATACGAAAAACGCTCTGATACACGTAGAAAGCCAAAAAATACTTGTCGTCAGACAAGTATTTTTTATTATCAGCTTACTTTCAACCATTTCTACGTTTTTTTATGCGCGGACAATATCAAAATCCAGGAGACAATAATCCTTGGTCAAAAATACTTATCGGACTTGCTGTCGTCATTTTTGTCGTTCTCATTGCTAAATTCATTGGCGGCCAGGGACCATCTCTCGAAGATGCTGCTGTGAGTCTCAGACTGACAGATGCTTCGAGCAATGCACAAATTGTCTCAGGTGACAATGATGAGAAAAACGTCAACGCAAATACCCCTCTCGTTGCCCTCGACCTCGTCGAAGTACGCAATGGTACCGGACAAATAGCATTTCTTGCAAATACAAAAAACATCCTCAACATGAACGTAGGAACCAAACTGCGATACCTCGGTGAAGAAAGTGGAAAATCAAATTTTCGCCTCGAAAATAAAGACCTCTGGGTACAGTCAGATACAGCAAGCATGTCATTTGATCTCGTAGGAGTAAATCTCACTCCGAGCTCAACAACGGTGATGAATATCTCAAAAAATGAGCTCTTCACAACAGTAACTGTGCTTCAGGGTTCAGCGACTCTCAACCTCGGAGGTTCACTCCTTGAAATCGTTGCTGGAAAACAACTCAATTATTCTACCCTCAAAACACTCACCATCGAGGACCTCACTTCTCGTATCGCACCAATCAATCCAGATACACTTTCAACTGATTGGATGAAGTTGAATAACGCATCAGCCTACATTACCACGGCACCAACTGATACAACAACGACAACCGCAGGAACATCAAACAATGGAGGACTCATACTCTTTGATTCTCCAGTTGATGAGTCAACGGTCGAAACAAAAGTGATAACTGTCACTGGACGCGTTCTCTCTCCGAGTGTCTCACGTGTCGTTATCAATGGAACTCCTGCGACGATCGACACAGCAAAACAAACATTTTCACTTGGCTCTGTCCCACTCACAGCAAAGGAAAACAATATCGTCTATCGTACCTTTGATGTCTCTGGAGGCCTCCTATCAAAGGGTGTTGTCACCGTCTATACGACAGCTCCTGGCGTTGCGACTGGTACAACTGCCGGAACAAGTACACGAGCACAAGTAGAAACATATAAGCCTGATAACCGTTTCAAAATCATTGCTCCAAGTGCTGATTTCTATGAGACGCGTGAAACAAAAGTGAAAATCGAAGGTCGCGTCACAGCAAATGTCGCACATCATATCACTATCAACGATTTCAAATTGAATTCTTTTGCAGTAAACGGAACTTCTTGGTATTACTTTGCCAATCAGCAATTCGGTAACATGCAAGAAGGCGTAAACACATATACTATTCGATATTTTGATGCTCAGGACAATGAGATTTATAAACAACTTTTTGTCATCAAAAAACTCCCAGCATTTACATCTACTGGCACACGAACAACAGTCTCAGGCGAAGTATCTCGTTAATTCTTTCCTCATGCGACAATCAGGTTCTTCTATCGTCGAAGTCGTCGTGATGATGGTGATTATTAGCGTGTCTATTGTTGGTGTCTATTCGATGATTAATAACGCTCAAAAGCTCGCAAAAACAACGGACGATAGACTCATAGCAACCAATCTTGCCAAAGAAGGCCTCGAATCCGTCGGAGCCCTTCGAGATACATT
>CALETF010000096.1 GCA_937920005.1 uncultured Candidatus Altimarinota bacterium | reverse complement strand
ATTGAAATTCAATTAATTGATAACTCAAAAATAACCTCTGAAGAATCAAGCCTGATAGGCGAAACAAAAAATTATATTTTTCTGCAAGATAAAAAAACAGAATCTGTAAAGATTATCAACAAGGAAAATGTTTTAACATATCTAATTAAGAAATAGTTTTTCTCTTCCTGATAGATTCCCCTCGATTTGTTTTAGTCGAGCGTGATTTTCGCTTTCGGCTGAACCAAGTCAGCAATAGCAGAATTTTGAGCACCTTGATCGATCATAAGAGCTTTCATCTCTGATAATCATGGCTGTTGTGGCTTCATCTTTGATTTTTTGAGGACGACTTCATCACGGAATTCTTTTTTGAGATTTTCCATCTTTGAGAGAACGGATGTCCCCATTTTCGATGCGATGATATCTATGGCATTACGCTGATTAATATGGAAATCAAATTCTGCAATGAGGCTCACAATATCTTCTCTGTCGCGTGGATCGAGCTTTTCAGCGAGTTCGTAGGTAGTGATCTTTTTAAATGCTGAGAGAATAACCGGAATCGCATCGGGTGAGATGATGTAGAAATCAAAACCCTGCTCGCGGAAGTGCGTCTTTGAGAGTGTCGAGATGGATTCTCCAGGGACAACGAAAAATATCATCGGATAAATCTTCACATCATTTCCTATCTTCTCTGCTGTGGTTTTTACGTTGGTCGTGATGTAGGTCTGGAGACTGTCAGCCTTTGAAACCTTTGCATCAAAGATGACATATTGACCGAGGAGCTCAATCATAAAGTCAGGCTTGAGCTTTCCGCTAAATCCTTCTGGGAGATTTTTGTTATCGTAGCTCGAGAAATTGTATTGAGGGAGTCGACACAGCTCGGTGAGGTAGCTCTGCACTCGTACTTCATGCTCTGCCCACATGCGGTCTCGGTTCGCCTTTTCCTGTTCTTTATCTTTTTCATCTTCTTTTCGGATTCTGTTTTTCTCATCTTCGAGAGATGTCCTCGCTTCCTCGAGTTGAGCAATTTTTTTATCAAATTCAGTTGTTTTCCTCTTTTCTTCCGCCTGGAAATGAACGAGTTGCTCTTTGAGACTGTCTCTATCTTCAGCAAGCGTCGAATAATCTTTTTTGAGGTTCGTGATTTCGACAAAGATACGCTTCCCTTCTCCTGATAATCTATCTTTCTCAGATTTCTCTGTCTGGAGATCCTGGGTTAATTGACCGATTTCTCTATTTTTCTGTCAGAGCTCCGCCTTGAGCTGAGCATTCTCTTCACTGAGACGTCTGAGCTCATCAGGATTTTCTCATGTTTGCACATTTTGTCACTTGTAATACATGGCAAAACCGATAGCGACACACGCGAGGAGTCAGAAGAGAAGAGGAAGAGCGAGGGACATAGAGAACAATTTAGGAATTCTCTGGTATTATAGAGAAAATAAAAAAAATCCCACCGAAAGGGTGGGATAAGAACTGGGAGAGTTTTTTAGAGTTTTTTCATGGATTTAACAAATCACGTTGAAGTTCATTCTCGTCAATAAAGACGACCATCCTCAAGAAATCAAATCATGTTTTTACCTATCATTCTAGGATTACTCGAGTCTTCCATGTGAAATAAGCCATCTTTCCCAACAATCAGAGTATGTTTAGACCTCGCAGTAGTAGCTTCAAATCGAGCCCCTATCTGTATATCATGAGCATCTATACCGAGTCTGCGGAGATGATGGGTGGTATGAATGAGAGCATCAATCGAGCTATACACAGGAGCTTTTGCAAGACTTAGCGGTATGATATGTCCTACATCTGCAGAAAAATCTGATCGTATCTCTCCGATTCTATCAATGCCCACTTCCTCCAATGTCAGGCTTCGATAATTTCCCCCCTCTTCCCGTGTGAGCTTTCTGAGGGGATTAGAATTTCCTGGATACGTAAACGCTATTTGATATATATCAATACCCATTTCGGTTAAAGGGTACTCCAGTTTTTGTACCATATTCTCGATGTAGAGGCCGCTACGACCTCCAGGTGGTGGCAAAAATTCTACGATATCGATAGCTCCTCCCTTGATAATCCTCGCGACTCCTGGAAGCTTTTTTACAACAGCATCCGACCAGTTGTATCGAATAAATTCTTTGTTATTGAGTGGAGATGGTTTCATATTTTATATTCTTTGAAAAGATTGTGTATCTGAGTCGAATCGAACGGAATTGTTCCCAACTCAAAATGAATGCTCGGCAGATAAATCTCCAGCTTTTTGGTGTTGATCTAAAACATCGATAAAATTCTCTACCCATTGAGATACAGCCTCTTCCGGAGTATCACCAATTGAATCCGTCAACATATACGCTCCTATTCGAAACGCAGGGAGAGAAACGCGATATACAGTTTTTCACTGAAACTGTTCTGGAGCAATTTGAAAATTACGCTCAGAATTCTCAGGGTACGAAATTCGCATAATTGCGTTAAAAATCTGTCTCGAAGTCATCTGTACTCCACCCAATGCTTGTGGAAGGGTAAAAACCTTACCTCCATCTTTGAGTAGCTCCATAGCTTTTTCTGAAACGCCATCCAGCATAAGCCTATCAGATCATACTGAGTGAAGTACTCATGTGCTTGAAGAAGGAGAAGTAGAAGGCATATTGTTATGGTTAAAAAATAACAATCATATATTAACATATATATTTTATATTGTCAATATCTCCATCATTTTTGCAAAATAGAGAAAAACCATACAATCCTCCAGTTATATCCTAATATATGTCATATGGACTACAATAAAGCAAAAGAACTCATGCGTCTCCAACAAGAGATGAGCAAGATCAAAAAAGAACTCGCAAATACTCATATCGAAGCAGAAGTAGATGGTCTCGTCATCACTATCGATGGTGAAATGAAGGTCGTGTCTGTTGTGTTCGAAGACAAGGCTATTATCGGTGACGAAAAGAAGCTCGAAAAAGCTATCATGGAAGCGACGAATAAGGGTATGAAAAAGGCTCAAGAATTCGCTTCGACAAAGATGCAATCTGTCGCAAAAGACATGGGCATCGATCTCGGCGGGATGATGGGCGGGATGTAATATTTATAAGTCATGAAACCAACACTTTTGATCATGGCGGCTGGTCTCGGAAGCCGCTATGGAGGATTGAAACAAATCGATCCCGTCGGACCACACAGAGAAATCCTCCTCGAGTTCGCTCTCAAAGATGCCATAACACTCTGAATAGAAGAAGTTGTGGTGATTGTCAGTGAGACTATTCGTGCTGATTTCGAATCCATGATTGTCGCGAAATATCCAGCTCTCAAAATTACCCTCGTTACACAGGCGCTCACTTCCCTTCCGACTGGTGTCACAACTCACGCTGAACGAGTCAAACCCTGGGGCACAGCTCACGCAGTGTGGTGTGCACGAGACGTCATTCAGTGACCGTTTATCGTGATGAATGCGGATGATTTCTACGGTCGTGATGCTCTCAAACAAGCCTACGAATTTCTAGCACATCACAGTGCTGACACAGAGCACTGTATCATCACCTACCCTATTACGAGCACTCTTTCAGACTACGGAACTGTCTCTCGTGGTATCTGCGCCGTAGAAGATGGGAAACTGACAAAAATCGTCGAGCACACCAAAGTCGCCCGCAAAGACGGCAAACTCATCCATACTGCTGAAGATGGGCACGAAATCATCGTGCCAGAAGATGCTCCAGCGAATATGAATCTCTTTGGCTTTCATAAGAGCTTTTTTGAAATACTGGGTCGCGAGTGTGAGAAATTTTTCACTGAATTTGGACATGATCTCAAACGAGAATTTTTCCTCCCTTCTGTTGTAATGCAGGTCATCAAGGAAAACGTCGGTACTATCACAGCTCTCTCCACCACGAGCTCTTGGTTTGGTATGACCTACCCTGAAGATCGCGCTGAGGCAAAAAACAAAATCCAAGCATTGATAGACCAGGGAGCATACCTATAATGTTCCTATGAATAATCGTGCAAAACCAGAGCAACTCTTCCAGATAGGGGTCAAATGACTCGTGCAAAACAAAGACGGTCTTTATTTGTGCCTGAAATCGAGTGAAGGCTATTTTGACTTGCCTGGTGGACGTATCGCTGAAGGAGAAAATATCATTGAGACGCTCAGAAATGAGCTCTCAGAAGAAGCTGGTATAGTTTGAGACACTATCGAGGTAGTATCAGAGTGAAAAATCCTCTGGACAGAAAAATATATCAAATCACACCCTGCCCTTCCCCGCTTGTTACTTTTGGTCTATATCTGTAAACTCAGAGAAGACTCACTCATTCAGCTCTCTCATGAGCACACCGAGTATTCCTGGGAAACAGCTCGTGACTTGTATGAAAAAGTGACTATACTCCAATCTACAGATTTTAAAGTCATATCCCCATGAGTATAATTAAAAAAATTGATTGTAACAAAAATATAAAAGAGCTCTTATGAGTCCTGGAAAATAATGAAAATAATCATTTAACGGAAAAACCACTTGAATCTTCCTCAATTTTTGTAACGAAATCTTGAGATGAAAAAACATTTTTTGTATGTAGAAAATATTGATCACTTTTTAGTGGTGATTTGCTTATGTTTTTTAGATATCATAGTTATTACGTGAAATGAACCCTTGGGGCAAATTCCAACCTTATTCTAGAATGCAGAATGAATCTCATCTGAATTACATTTTTTATAATTATTTCTCTGGTTTTAGGATACCTTACCCTAATGTGGTTATTAAACTTCGAATGGAATGCATTTGGATTGATGCTGTTGTGAGCTTATACACTTTTTTGAATGATGATATATGCGACCAGATTTTACATGCACGACCTAATAAATAAAATTGCAAAAATAATTAATCAATAATTTATGTTCAAAAACCTCCCCCTCAAAATCACCGACCCAGCGATATTTGCCACAATAGAATGAGAATTCCTCCGTGAAAATGACGGTATGGAACTCATCGCATCAGAAAACTACACCTCCCCTGCTGTGCAAGAAGCGCTTGGAAGTATATTTGTGAATAAATACGCAGAAGGTTTCCCAGGAAAACGCTACTACGGCGGACAAGAATTCACGGATGAGATGGAAACTATCGCTATCGAGCGTGCGAAGAAGATATTTCATGCTGATCATGCAAATGTCCAGGCTCTTTCTGGTGCTGCTGCAAATGTCTGTATCTACAACGCTCTCCTCGAACCAGGAGATACTATTCTCGGTATGGATCTCTCTCATGGCGGACATCTCACGCATGGCTCTCCTGTGACTCTCATGAGCAAGGTCTACAATTTCGTCCGATACAAGACGAGTGCTGCGAATAACAACTTCATGGACTATGATAATCTCCGTGAGATGGCCCTCGAACACAAACCAAAACTCATCATCGCAGGGTATTCTGCTCACCCTCGAGAACTCGATTATGAGAAATTCGTAGCCATAGGAAAAGAAGTCGGCGCTATCATGATGGCAGATGTCTCACACTTTGGTGGGCTTATTGCTGCAGGAGTTATGAAAAACCCTCTCGATTATGGTTTTCACGTGATGATGACAACAACACACAAGACACTCCGTGGACCTCGTGGTGCCCTTATCCTCAGTAAAGGAATCGTGAGTAACCCTCTCAAAGCTCCAGAAAAAACCATCGAAAATATCCCAACGCTCATCGACCGTTCAGTTTTCCCTGGTGTCCAGGGTGGGCCACATATGAATCAAGTAGCGGCTATCGCCGTTGCTCTCCACGAAGCTGATACTGATGAATTTCGTGAGTATGGTCGTCGTGTCCTCGCAAACAATCAAGCTCTCGCGGAGACACTTATATCTCGTGGCTACAAACTCGTGACTGGCGGAACAAGCAATAATATCATTGTGATGGATTTCTCAGGCACAGACATGGACGGCAAGAAATCAGAACTCACCCTCGATGCTATCGGTATCTCAACTTCGAAATCAACTATTCCTGACGATCCAAATCCTCCATTCCGACCATCTGGTCTCCGTCTTGGTCTCCCTGCCATGACGACTCGTGGTATCCGTGAAGATGATGCACGACAAATCGGTGACTTCATCGACCGAGCACTCAAAAACGCTGATAATGAAGAAACCCTCAAAGCACTCCGTGAGGAAGTGAGGACTTTCTGTAGGAAGTTTCCTGTGGTGAGAGCGGATTAATTATCCGACGATATCGTAGTGCGCCTCTTTATCAAGGACTTTTGCAACTGAATTTACTTTTGGATCGTAGTAACTGATCATGAGCTCGATGAGCTGGTCTTTGTTCAGAATTTCTGAACGTAGACCGACGAATTCGAGACTTCCTTTTACCATGTTCGCTTTTTCTGTGAGGCGTTTTTTGAGGTAATCGATACGAGCGAGGTTTCGACGGATTTCTTCGTAAGTGACGGTTTGACTCACCCCCGCAAAGAAACTCTTCACTATCTGGAACATACCCTTTGGATTCACGCTCTGATTATCCACTTCATCATGGGGGACGATGACATAGAATTCTTTTTTCATAATCTGTGCTACATTGACGAGATTCGTGAGAAATTCTATATAGCGTTCAGACTGATCCTTCAGAAGTGGATTTTTCTGACCAGCAGTGATAGTTTTGAGACGATTAAGATACCCTTCGATATCAACCTTCAGAGAGCGGATAAGGATCTGAATCGGAAACTGAAGCGCATTGAGGAAGTGCTGAAACGAATAGATGATAGAATCCTGTTCTTGTTCAGACTTAAGAAGAAAGTTGACTGCTTCTACCTTGAGAACAATACGCGCTGAGCCATCTTTCATGATGACGATATTGTCACGAATCTCAGAAAATGGGAGATATCGCTGAGTAGAATCATCAGGATGAGTTGTTTTTGTTGGTTTAACCGATTCTTTGGTAGTATCTTTGCCAGGTTTTATCTCTAC
>CALETF010000095.1 GCA_937920005.1 uncultured Candidatus Altimarinota bacterium | reverse complement strand
AAAAATAGCAGACGTCACACCAGTTCCTGGCGGTGTCGGACCGATGACTATCGCTCTTCTCCTCTCCAATGTGCTCCACGCACACACGCTCCAATGAAAACAGTAAAACACTCTTTTTTCACGACAGTCCTCATCATAGCGGCCTTTCTCTGTGGTAAATATTTCGCAGAAACAAGAGAAAAACAAAGAACAGTACAGGATCCTCCCCGTGTATTTATCGAACAACTCAAAACAAAGATGAATATCACAAAAAACAGAAATGATATTGAAATTTTCTTGAATGGCGAGAAAATGACCGAAGATATCAAACTTGATATAAAACGATAGTCTCTAACTTTTCTCCATGTACTCTCTCTCCTCTTTTAAAACCTACGATATACGTGGGGTTTGGCAAACTGAAATCGATGAACAATTTGGTCGTATCATGGGATACGCTCTTGGACTTCATCTGATAGAGAAATATCAGACACCAAAGATTCTTATCAGCTCAGATGTACGTGAGGCAAATATGGTCCTGATCGATGAATTCCTGAAGGGTATGAAAACTGCTGGGATTCGGGAAGTAACAGTGATAGGAAAAGAAGAAAATAGTCCGTATATCTACGGTGTATGTTCAACACCTATGGCCTATTATGCAACGATTGATCGTTTTGATTGCGGTTGTCTCTTCACTGCATCTCATAATCCAAGTGAATACGTCGGGGCAAAAATCGTCGATAACAAATGTCTCTCCATTAAATCCACAGAATTACGTACACTATTTGAAGCGCAAAAAGAAGTATCAATAGCCGACACAGGATTACCAGAAATAGTACCCTATACTGATACAAAAATCACAGAACTTCTCTCAGATATTCGAACCAAATTCAAAACTCTTCAAAAAATCCCAAAAATCACAGTGGATTATAGCCATGGAGCTGCGACACATTTTGAACAAAGTTTTCTCCGTGAAATGCTCTGAGACAATGCTGTCCATATTTTCACAAATCCGGATGGCTCATTCCCTGCACACGAGACAGATACATCTCGTTTTGCAAACTACAAACCACTCATAGCTGAAATTCAAAAAAATGGCTCTGATTTTGGGTTTATTTTTGATGGTGATGCAGATCGTTTTGGGATGGTTACACCAGATGGAACGGTCGTCACAGGAGATATACTCCTCGCAATCATTGGAAAAGAATTACTGACCGACGGAACAGCAGAGAGGCTCGGAAGTACGACAATATTTCAGGAAGTGTTTTGTGGAAAAATCGTCGGCGATACCGTCAAGAAATATGGTGGCAATCTCCGTATGACTCGGGTTGGCAGAGAATCATTTGTACGAGAAGTCATAGAAGCAAACGGCTTGCTCGCTGGTGAAGTCTCTACTCATCTCCTCTTCAAAGAATACGGGACCATAGAGATGCCTCTTGCAGGACTCTATTATCTCCTGAAAGCACTCGAAAAATACGAAAATGCAACAGCTCTGATACAAGAATTCAATACGTATGCTCGTGGGCAGGTATTCCAATTTATCACGGATAAAAAAGATGAAGCTATTGAGACACTCAAAGAAAAATATAAGCAGTACGAACAAATCACCATCGATGGTATCCGTATAGAAGCGCCAGAATGGTGGTTTTGTGTGAGAAAATCAGGAACCGAGCCGATGCTCAAAGTAGCCATAGAAGGAAAAGACAGAAATACCTACGACACAATACTCAAAGAACTACGTGATTTCTTTAGTGCATTTGGCGCCACCGAAAAACTCTAAACTCTTTTTTATGATGCTTGGTTTTTTACTCTTCATAATGCTCTGCGCTAATCTCTGGTTGGGATATATGATAAGTGGCATTATAGGCATGGGAGGATTTCTAATTTTTATACCCATCTCGATTATTGCAACTCTTGGAGGTGCTTGTGCTCTTGGTCTCGTGGGAATGGTTTTCGGTAAACATGATGATAGAACAAAAACTGCTCGATTTTTTCATCACTTATTACGCGGATGGGGCTGGCTTATACTGTTTGTCTGGACAGCACCCTGGCTTCTTTTTGGAATGATACAATTCTCAAATAACGTCGCACCAGCCACTCTCCCAAAAATCACCATCAGCAATGGGCAAAAAACAGTCGTATTTCAATCCATGATGCATATAGGATCATCTGGATTCTATGAAGATGTCCGGCGTGATATGGAACAACTTAGAGGTCAAGACTATGTTTTTTTCTATGAATGAGTCAAAGCTGGCACACCAGAAAGCCTTGAGAGGCTCAGTCAACTCATGGGGATGAATATATCAGAAAAAATGTATGAAGTATTCGCACAAATGGGAAATCTAGCAACACAGGATGGTAACCTATTTTTGGGCATTTTACCAAGCACCAATGTCGATATATCAACAGATGAGATTATCACTCTCGCTGGAGCGCAAAAAATACAAGAACCAATGAATATACCTGAACAAAACATCATGGAAATGGTTCAAGGACGCTATCCAACCATGAATGATTTTCAAAAAAATCTTATTCGTGTCATGATGCGCGGTGTTATGAATATACTTCTCAGAACCTACACCAACCCGACACTCACACAAGAACTCGAAAAAAGTATTCCTGTGTTCGATATTATTCTCAACAAGAGAAACGATATTCTCGTAGACGCTATTATAACGTCTCCTGTTCCAAACATCTATATCCATTATGGAGCATTGCATTATCCAGGGGTACTGAAAAAATTACAAGAAAAAGACCCTCGTTGGCAAGAAATAGCACGAACAGAATTCCAGGTTATACGATAAGATTTGGTAGTTTTGAATATTTTTTATATACTTTATCTATGAAAATGACAAAAATAACTCGCATCGCCCTCTACTGAACTCTGGGACTTCTTTGTCTCCTTGGAGGTATAATGTATGCAAAATTTCAAAAATGAGGCGTAACAGCGATGATACCAGGACCACTACGGTCACAGGTAATTAAAGAAGAGACTCCTGCCCTACCAGAACGGACAAAAATAACTCTTCCGCCAGAAAAAATACAACCTCGGATAGAACAGCTCGAAAAAGAAATACTAGAAGTCACAAATGACCCTGATAGAGCTATGAATCTACGAAGAGAGCTCCAGGATCTCAAAGAACAACTCCAATCAATCAAATAAAATGGGTCCTAGACCCATTTTTTTGAACGAAAGAAAAAGAACATAGATAATGTCAGGACTATCATGAATCACACAATGATAGAGAGTGGTAGGAGGTTGTTTTGATTTGCCAAAGCACTGAGCCACCCAAAGTGCATATTCATACCAAAAAATGCAGCAATAAAACTCGGTCACAAGAGGAGTACATTAAAGAGAGTAAGGCGTCGAACCGTTTGATTGGTACTTCGAGCAATAATCATTTCATTTGTTTCTGTAAGAAGCTTCATGGTATCTCGGAAATTATCGAGGCGGTTCACGAGTTTTTTGATTTTATCCAGAGAGTCATCAATCGCTTCTTTGCCAGTCTCATCGATCAGATTGGTGTGTTTGAGAGTGATTTCCTCGAGCATATCAAACAGTGGAGCAAGGAGGGATTTGAAATTGATAATATTCTTCTTGATATCTTGTATCTCTGAAATTTGATCATTTTCAAAATGTTCCTCCGAAAAAATCGTCGACTCAAGCGCTTTAACTCGTCCATGAATAGCATGAAGAAGTCCAAACATACGAATAACTGATATGTCGAGGAGCTCGTAAAAAAGATCAAAACTATTGTAGCTCTCTTTATCAACGAGACTATTACGGACACGATCAAATTCTTTTATGCCAAGAAATGTGTCTTCATCGATAACAAAAAGAAATTTTGGACTCACAAAACAGTGAATTTGCTGAGTATGAATACGGTCATTTGAATCTCTATCAGCAAATTGAAGAGCAAAGTAGGCATAGTTCTTTCGAATTTCAAACTTTGAGAGCTGTGTTGGAGAAAATATATCCTCGAGATCATCTTCATGAATATGGAACTCGTTCTCAAGTTTTTTCCGTAAATTTTCATTGAGACCACGATACTCGTAGTAATCAAACTTTGAATAATGTTTAGAGAAAGAAGAGGACATAGCAAAAGTCTAATCAATTACGACTTTCGTTTTCGATAATATACAATTCCAGCTGATCCGAGAATCGCTATAACAACAAGTAATGTCATCATACCAAGTGGACCAGTATCTGGTGTACCAGTCTGACATATATTCGTACAAGTATCATTATTACTATTATTTCCATCATCACACTGTTCCCCATTTTCGAGTATACCATTTCCACAACTTGTACCAGTTAATCGACAAGAACGATCACAGAGGTCTCCGGAGATGGTATTTCCATCATCACACATTTCACCCCGTTCCACAATACCATTTCCACACTGACCATCTACATTGATCACTGTTGTACATGAATTTGCCTGATTATTGGCAGCATCAGGAAAACATCGAATAGTGTAACGACCTGATTGATTAAATGTAAAAGTTTTACTCGTTGTCTCAGAAGTATCAACAAGGGTATTATTTTTGGTAATAATAATGACTGTACGACCTCGTGGCTCACCTGAACACGAGAGAGTAGTGGTAAGTGGCACAGAACCATATGAATCAAAAGCCTGAACGCGACACTGAGGGTTCGCACCACCAATAGCACGACAAACAGTAGAACATGTATCAGTATTACTTGCATTACCATCGTCACATTCTTCATTTCATTCACGAATACCATTTCCACAAATAGAATTCACTCCTGCATTACGACATTGACTGGTACAAGCATCACCGTTACGGTTATTCCCATCATCACACTCTTCAGATCCTTCTCGAACACCGTTTCCACAGACTGGAAGTCGACAAGCGTTCGAACAACCGTCATTATTATTGGTGTTTCCATCATCACACTGTTCAGTACCTTCTTTTTTGCCATCACCACAGATAATTTGTGGCACAACAACTGGTGCCTTAGCATAGAAAAAACCACATTCGAGATGACTTACTTCGGTACCAGGAACAACAGAAGAAGTACTTTGATTTTTAAGGTATGAATAAGTCGTGTATTTCACAGAATAAACAGGCTTTGAGTAGTCGATGTTAGTAGGGATATTTCCGCGAGTAATACCCTGTCCTGATTTAGTTTTGGCCCATACCCACGAAGCAGTCGCATTTGGACCGCTCTCAAAACGATCAAAAATACCAGTAATATTCCCTGTTGGACTGACACTAGCACCCTGGTAAGCATATCCACTAATAGTACTCTTTGAGAGATCTATATATTCTTGTTGTCCTGTTGGAATACCAGAACGAGGTACAAATATATCATTTGCTGCATTGCTCGTAGCCAGATCAAAATGGAAACACTGTTGGCAACCAGAAGCATCAGGAATCCCACTACAACTCACAGAATAGGCAGAAACGCCCATTGGTATGAGAAAAATAAGCGAGAAAAAAGGTAATAAACGGCGCATAAAATATGATTACTGTACTACAATAACACGCTTTCCCATATGGGTCAAATAACTCGCGTAAAAATAGAGTAGACAAATAGGTTTTTTTTCATATAGTCACGCCACGATAGTTGCTGTGGGAACGTAGCTCAATCGGTAGAGCAGCACCCTTTTAAGGTGATGGTCCTGGGTTCGATTCCCAGCGTTCCCACCAAAAACTATCAAAAATCCTCTTTTTAAGAGGATTTTTTTGAATGAAGAGGGAGAATAACGGAAAAGGTAGTACCAGATTTTCTACGTCCTTTTTTATCGTCAGAACAAATACTCTCAAAAGAAATATCCCCCTGCAACTTCTCAACCATAGATTTGACTATATAGAGACCAAGCCCAGTTCATTTCACATCCCTTGTATTTTCAGCTCGGAAAAATTTATGAAATATATTCTTCTGAGCAGAAAGTGGTATGCCTCGTCCGGTATCAGATACCTGAATAAGAAGAGAATTTTCTCTTTTTTTGAGAGAGAGGCTTATTTGACCTCATTCTGAGGTATATTTGATAGCATTCGCAAGGAGGTTTTGGATAATGATACGAATAAGAGTTGGATCACTCATCTGGTTTCCCAAATCGTCAAATTGTTTTCTGACAATCAATTTTTTAGCTTGAATATTTTTTTTCTGTTCGGTTAATACATCATTACTAATTTGCAATAAATCGGTCTCTTTTGATTCCAACTTGAGAGTTCCCAATTCTATACGAGAGACGTTCAAGATCTTGTTCACAAGCTCTATCATAACCTGATTGCTTTGATATATTTCACTGAGATATTTCTTTTGAGAAGACGATAGTTTGTCTGGATTCTTACTAAGCATCATCTCGGTATACCAACTCACTGCTGTTAGAGGAGTACGGAGCTGATGGGAAGCAATAGAGACAAATTCTGTTTTTTGTCGGTCAATAATAGCTTCCTGAGTGATATCCCAATTAACTCATACCATGTGAACTGGAACACCTTTTTCATTTATTTGAACAAGTCAAAATCCACGTATATCATGAACTGTCCCATCAGGCCATATAATACGAAATTTCATGTCAAATGCTTGTTTTGTGCGAAGAGATTTTTTAAGCTCAATATCCACTTTTCCTTTATCTTCTGGATGTATGCTTGCGTACCATGCATCATATGCTTTTCAGACAAAATCATCTTTTTTGTATCAGTACAGTGCGTACATTTGAGCATCCCAGAGTAACTTATCATGGACAATATCCCATTCCCATACGCCAATATGGGCTGAACGAGTGGCGAGCTTGAGTCGAGTATTTGCTTTCTGAAATTTATCTTTCTGAATCTCCACATCACGAAGAGCATGGAGTGTTTGGTCACGTGTTAGCTCTAATTCTTGAACATTTTTTATGAGTTTTTTATTTATTTTCTTCGGATTTG
>CALETF010000094.1 GCA_937920005.1 uncultured Candidatus Altimarinota bacterium | reverse complement strand
CAAATTAAAACTATTGCAGTGCTTTGTTCAGTTTTGCTCGTATATTAGCAACAATTCAATCTGCATTCACAACAAACCCTAATGCATCTTCAAACTTATTTGTCACATCATCAGGAGTGTCCTGAGGATCAATTCTGATGAGAAAATTTGGATTCTCTCAAATAACGTTCGCTGACTCTCCAGTCTCTTTTACACGAGATATGGCTCGGAGTAAAAATACATCTACCGCCTCTCCTTTTTTAGGTTCAATTTTCTCTCCTTCTGGTAAAATTATGTCAGGGTTTAATGTGGTCATAAGTGCATATTAGCATATAAACTATTCTATTGCAAATACTCCTTGCGAAAAAGGGTCTTTTTCATATCCTGGTGGCGTAAGATTGAATAAATCAGTTTTACATTTAATTGGTATATGGCTCCGTGGTGGAATGGTAGACACGATGGACTCAAAATCCATTGAGGCGACTCATGTCGGTTCGAGTCCGACCGGAGCTACCATATACTTGTTTTCTCGATTTTCACGTAATTTCCTCTTTATGCATATAGAACTCGATTCGGATACCCTATTTACAGCCATAAAGACTGTTGCGCATGCTGTTATCAATAGTCCAACAACGCCGATTCTCGAGAATGTGCTCCTCCGTGCTACCAATGAAAAACTCACTGTCGTGGCAAATAACCTCGAAATGGCCATCGAGTATACCATTGATCGTGATATAGAAATCAAAGAACCTGGTGATATCACTGTCTCTTTCCGCTTTTTAGCATCATACCTCAATCTCCTCGATCCTACTCGTCTCAAAATAAAAACTGATACTGGTCATACACTCAATTTCACAGCTAATAAACAAAAAACTCGTTTCAAGGGTCTCGGCGCAGATGAATTTCCGATGATACCAGCCACACGCCGTGATACGAAATTTCGCATGAGTTCTGATGTCCTCAAGCGAGCATTTAGCAAAACACTCTTTTCTTGTGCAAGTGGAAATATCCGTCCTACTCTTGCGGGCGTCTATATCCAGCTCCATACTGATCATATCACTTTCGCTTCGACAGATAGTTTCCGACTTTCTGAATATCGATATAACTGTGATACTGGGGTTGATAAAAAACTCGCAATTATCCTTCCTGCCAGGAGTGCGAATGAAATCATGAAAACCCTCCCTGATGGAGTCGATGTAGAATTTTATTTCGCAGATAATCAGATACTCCTCGAATACGAAGGAGTGCTCCTCTATTCACGCCTCCTCAATGGACACTTCCCAGACTATGGAAATTTCTTTCCAAAAACTACCAGCATCAACGCTCTCACCAGTCGAACCAAGCTCGTTCAGTCTCTCAGACAAGTCAGTCTCATCGCACGAGAAAATAATTTTAATGTAAAAATGGCGCTCGACAGTAGTGGTCTTATTCGTCTTGATTCAGGTGATACAGAGCTCGGTGCCAGCGAAACAGAACTCGCTGCTGAGGTAGAAGGAAATGATCAGGTTGGTCTCAATGCGACATACTTCATTGATGCACTTCAGGTCGTCGAAGGTGATGATGTACGTATTGGATTTGAAACAAGTCTCTCACCGATTCTGATCCAAGGAACCAATCTCGATACAAGCAAAGAAGATTTCCGACACATTATCATGCCTCTAAAAATTTAAGACAAAGTACAAAAGACAAAGTACAAAATGAATGAAACTCTCCCTCTATCAATTCAAGCACTACGAAAATCAAACACTTCCTCTCGAAGCATCTCTTCAAGTCGTGGTAGGTAATAATGGTTCTGGGAAATCGACCCTCTGTGAAGCCATATCAATCCTGATCAATGCGAGTAATCCTCATTACACCAGTTGGGAACAGAAAACAAACTTCAAAGTACAAACTACAAACAACAATGAAAGCATAAATCCTTATTTGAAGATTGAGGATTGAGGATTGAAGAATTCTGAGTGGGCTCTCCGTTTAGAGCTGGGTGAAATACTTTTTCAGTCAATTTTTGATGGAAAAAATCGCTCACCAAAGTGGTATATGAATGAACAATCATGTTCAAAGCCAAAATATGAGGACAAGATGCCGTACCGAGCTTTTTGGATACAGAGTGATCACCTCCGTGTCATCTCTGGTGAACCAAGTGAGAGACGAAATTTTCTCGATGAGATGCTCGTCTTTGCGAGCCCCGTCTATGATAAAATCCAGAAAAACTATCGCACAGCACTTACGTCGCGCAATCGCGTCATTCAATCCATTCTCGACAAAGAAGCAATAAAATCAGAGCTTTCTTCGTGGAATACGCTCCTCGCTGAATATGCTGTCCAGGTCATTCACGAACGAAGAAAATTTTTCACCTGGTTTCAAAGACAATCTCTCGATCATCTCGATCTCCCTGGACCAGTGAAAATAGAACTCATAGAGCGACATCCGCTCTCGGAAATCACAAAAGAAGAATTTCTAAAACTCCTCGCAGACTATACCGAACGTGATCTGATCGTCGGACGAACAACCGTTGGTCCACATCTCGATGAGATTGGTTTCTCTGTTGAGATAAATAACATCTGGCAATCAACGAAGTATATCCTCTCTCGTGGAGAAAATAAGATTCTCCTCCTCGCGTTTATTCGTCTGCTTGGCAAATATGTCGAGGAAATTTCTGGCAAAAAACCATTCTTCTTGCTCGATGATGTCCTCTCAGAACTCGATACCGATCATACGCAGATTCTTTGCCACCTTTTTGAAGACACTACGACCATCATGACCACACAGCCAAATCATACTGCAGGGCTTCCTCGCGCTCTTTCGCAAATTGACTTACGTTAGAAACCCCTACACTCACTCTATGCACTCACTTATCATCACAGCTCATCCGAGCTCGCATGGCTTTACCCAAGCAATAGCCCAGAAATATAGAGAAACGAAAGAAAACAATGGTCATACTGTCGAAATCCTCGATCTCTATAAAACCGAGCTCAGGATGGGATATCTGACCTTTGAAGAAAAGGCTGATATGAAAAAACCCGACGCAACTCGCGACGCTCTTCAGGCAAAAATCAAAACAGCCGACGAAATCGTGTTTGTCTTCCCTATTTGGCATGTGAATATGCCTGCTATTCTCAAAAACTTTTTTGATACCATTTTTACCGGTGGTTTTGCTTATCAGTATACCAAGGATACTTTTATCTTCCCTCTCAAACTCCTCAAAGGTAAAACAGCGCGGGTATTTTGTACCTGTGATGCTTTTGGAATTCTCTACTGGTGAATCGGGAATCCTCTCTATATGATTCTGCGTTTTGGTGTCCTCGGATGGTGTGGCATCAAACTCAAGAGCTATGTGAATTTTGACCGAATGAGAAAATGTTCTCCAGAAAAACTCGAAAAAAGACTCAAAAAAGTAGAAAAAATAGCTGGTTAAATACTCTTGCATAAATTATTTTATATATAAACTATTATTCAAATAATAGTTTTATGCCATCTATTTTTTCTCGTATTATTGCTGGGGAAATCCCAAGTTACACAGTCTATGAAGATGAACAATTTTTTGCATTTCTCGATATTCATCCTCTTCATCTCGGACATACTCTCCTCATCCCAAAAAAAGAAATAGGAAATATCCTCGATATGGATGATCTCCTCTATACTGAAATGATGATAGTGGCAAAAAATATCCTCGGACCTGCCATACAAAAAGCGACAAATTGTGCCCGTATCGGTTATAGCATTGAGGGCTTTGGTGTTCCAGATCATGTCCATCTCCACCTCATTCCCCTCATGAATATCGGTGATATGGATCCTGCCAAAGCTCACAGCGAATCCCCTGAAAACATGATAGAAATGGCACAAAAAATTCGTAACTCTCTTCCTGTTTTTTAGTATGCCAAATACTCGTCTCTCAGAACAAGATGTCATGCAATTCTTTCAATCACTTATGGAAGCAAGTCATGCTGTCCATATGTTTGTCGAAAAGGTGTTTTTTGCAAAAAGAGATATCACTCTCCATCAGTTTGGTGTCCTCAAACAACTCATGACTCGTGGAGGAAGTGTCTCGACTATGACCGAGCTCTGGTGTGATCATCATACAACCAAAGGGAACATCACGGGAATGATTGATCGTATGATTGAGGCTGGTCTTGTATCTCGCACAGAAGACCCGAGCGACAGGAGACAGAAAAAAATATCTATCACAAAACTCGGTATAAAAAAACATAATCAAATAGAACAAGATATGCGTTCCCACGTTCCTGAATTTATGGAAAAAATTGGTGATCTCCCGCTCCAAAAACTCACTGAATCTCTCATGACTATAAAACAAGTCCATATGTCTGGAGTAGAAAAATATATATCTCATAAATAAATACTATGAATTCTCGTACTCTTATGATTCTGGGTGGTGTCGTTTTAGCGGCTATTATCATCACAAATATTTTCACAGGGGACAAAAATGTTCTTTCTGAAGAAAAGCCTGCTTACGAAGTCGAGACAGTGATGGCAGGAGCTCTGACAAAAGAAATAATGCTCCAAAAATCAGCCCTCATGAAAGCTGGGACCCAAGCAAATATCACTGCTCAGGCAAGTGGCCGTATAGGTGGGATCTATGTACGTGCAGGTGAACGAGTGATTGCTGGTCAGATATTGGCTGAGATAGATGATACGTATGGTACAACAAATAATGCTCGCGACGAAGCCGCTATAGCCCTCGAAACAGCCAAACTCAGTCTCGCCAGTACGACGCTCTCTCTCGATCAATCACTCGCGAGTGCCAAGATCGCCTATGAAAAAGCTCAAAAGGATTACGAAGCAGCGAAACTCTCGAGCACAACAGATCCTGCAACTGGTAAATCAAAAGCACAATTGGACTATGAGAATTTTATTACTACTCAAGAAAAAACACTTGCAGGATATGAAACAACTTATCTGAGTCAACTCCAGAGTTTTCAATCTTTTTTGGCGAACGTAATAGATACTGCAGATACCATTTTATGAGTGTCAGAGTCACGAGCGAATGGTAATGACAGCTTTGAACCTTTTCTCAGTGCTCGAGATAGTCAGAAAAAAATACTTGCAGAACAGTCTCTACGAAAGCTACTCCCCTATAAAGTATGGTTACCGGAACAAAAACTCTCGCTCATTGAAAAGGTTACAGAAATGCAAAATGTTTATTTGATTGCGACAGATGTACTCACAAATCTAGAAACTGTTTTGATAAATACTGTTCCCGATTCAACATTTTTAACAAGTAATACTCTTTCTAGCTACCGCGCAACTATCGATGGATACCAAACCCAGTACAGCTCTATCTCAACTGGTCTGGTAAGCTATCTCAATGCTGCTCAGACATTCCTTGCTACGTACGAAAAGGATCGTCTCTCTCGTGAAAAAACAGTGAAAACAGCAGAAGAAAATAGTCGAGACTCGCTCCAACTCGCGAAAAATGCCTATGAAACTGCTGAAAAAACACGAGAAGTCACTCTCAAACAACTCAACCAAAATATATCAGCAGCTTCTGTACGACTCCGAAATGCACAAGGAAATGTCAATCGGCTCACTATAACAGCTCCTGTCTCAGGTGTCGTGGGTAAAGTACAGGTGGACGAAGGTGAGGAGGTGACAAATGGTCGGACTATTATCGATATAGCAAGTGATGATGCTGAGTGTGACATTACCGTTGATTCTGCTACTCTGGCTCAAATGGAGATAGGCACTGAGGTACGTGTAAGCTATCGAGGTGAATCTCTCCCTGGTAAGATTATCAGCATTAGTCCTATTGCTGATCGTGGGCTCAATTTCTCAGTCAAAGTAGGGGTCAATGCCCCTGTCTCAGTATATGGTGATTTTGCAACGATAGACATACCTATGATATCTGTATTCCCGACTCTTCCTCTTACTGCCGTCAACATACTCGCACCAGGTCAATGACAAATTTATATTCTCAAAACAAGCACAGAAGGTGCTCTCTCAACCGAAACAAAAAATGTGATACTTGGCACTCTCTGGAATGATCGAGTAGAGATAACCTCTGACCTGAATCCAACAGATGAAATTATTGTATCGGAAATGCGAAATTATAATGCTCTCGATTTTACTCTCCAGAAAAAAACTCCTCGTAATTAATTCAAAATAGATCGGAAGAGCACACGTCTG
>CALETF010000093.1 GCA_937920005.1 uncultured Candidatus Altimarinota bacterium | reverse complement strand
CTCTCCTCACCCTCGCTCAAGAACATCATCTCATCTAACTCATCGTCACTATGTCTGCCAAAAAAACGCCCGAAAAGAAAGAGAAAAAAAACGCAGTTGAGGTCAATCTCGATGCTCTCGTACTGGAAGATAAAAAACCAACTCCAGTAAAAAAACCCTACATCAATCATAAATCAGAAGATGATGAAGAAACAGGTGAATGGGATATTCCTGGAAAAAAATCTAATGACTTTGATGACGATGACGGTCTCGAAGCTGAGGATAAGGAAGAATTTTCTGAAGTAGAAGACGAGGAAATATTTTTCCGAGAAAAAGGGCCAAAGTCACAAGGTTCTCGTCTCAATGTCGATCGAGAAAAAGACGGTCGTCGTCTCGGAAAAGGATTTAATACCTTTATCGATACAACACTTCCAGAAGAACTCACAAAAGATCTCCCAGAACTCGTCAAAGAACTTCTCAAAAAAGGAAAAGTAGAAGGAAAAATCAGCCAGGACGAACTCATGTCTGTCCTCCCAAAGGCGGAGGAAGATATCGAACTCCTCGATAGAATCTACAACGTCCTCATGCAGATGGAGATAGAACTCGTCGACAATCTCGATAAAGAAAATCTCTTCGAAAGCACAAAGGAGGAAAAACAAGAACTCATCGATCTCTCTGAAATCTCAGACGATTCGATTCGCATGTACCTCAATGAAATTGGTCGTTATCCTCTCATCGATGGTGATGAAGAAGTCCGCCTGGGCCGTCTCATCAAAAAAGGAGATCAATCAGCCAGGAAGAAACTCGCGGAATCAAATCTCCGTCTCGTCGTCTCCATTGCGAAAAAATATATGGGCCGTGGTCTCGGACTTCTCGATCTCATCCAAGAAGGAAATGTTGGTCTCTTCCGTGCCGTTGATAAATTTGATCCTGAAAAGGGTTTCAAATTCTCGACCTATGCAACCTGGTGGATTCGTCAGGGCGTCACTCGTGCTATCGCTGATCAATCTCGAACGATTCGTGTTCCTGTTCACATGACAGAAACTATCAATCGATTCAACTACACCTATCGAATGATGACGCAGGAATTGAATCGTGAACCATTGATTGAAGAACTCGCCACAGAACTCGAGATGGACGTCCGAAAAGTTCGTCAGATTATGCGAATCTCTCAAGATATCCTCTCTATCGATACGCCAGTTGGAAAGGAAGAAGATACCACGCTCGGAGACTTCATCCAGGATGATAAATACGAAAAACCAGATGATGCTGCGAATATGCAC
This sequence comes from uncultured Candidatus Altimarinota bacterium, assembly GCA_937920005.1. GTDB lineage: Bacteria > Patescibacteriota > Gracilibacteria > BD1-5 > JAGOOR01 > JAGOOR01. Next base: position 843 of record CALETF010000093.1, on the reverse strand, counting down.
ATGGTAAAAAGCAATCTCTACGATATGCTCGACTTCCTCACTCCTCGTGAGCGAAAAATCGTCATCATGCGTTTCGGTCTCGATGGTGGTGAAGTGCACACACTCGAAGAAGTCGGAAAAGAATTTGGTGTGACTCGTGAACGTGTCCGACAAATCGAAGCAAAAACACTTCAAAAACTCCGCAATCATCCAGCGAGTGATAAGATTAAATATTTCTTCTAATCATGTCTCTGTTTACTATTGATGTCTCTTCCCTTCTTCAGCTCCCTGTTGGAAGTATTTCGGAGTTTGAATTTGAACAAGAAATACCAACGGATACATGGGAAGATCTGATTTGCGAAGAACCTCTCTCTATGAATATCAAACTCGTACGTCAGGACTACGGTATCAATTGTATTATCTGAAGTCTCTCAACGACCATCGCTATCCCCAGCGAAAGCATAGAAAATAAAATCATAGAACTCAACAACATCTCTCGAGAATTTCATCTCAAAAAGAAAAAAGAAGATACAGACGATATTGAGTACATCGATACTCATGATGCTACGATAGACCTCTCAACTATTCTTGAACAAGAACTACTAATTGCAGGTTTGTAAAGAGTTTTTGTCCTTTTGTAACCTTTATTAGACACATATTTATTTGACCTACTATAAAAGTCTCTCTATACTCACATTTGAGTATATAAACTTCTTTTATGAATAAAAAAATATTTTTCTTCGCAACAAAAACAGATATAAAAAATCAAGATCAGCTTTTCTTAGAAAAGCTTCTTAAGAAAAATATTATCTCTGATAAAGAACATTTTCATTCAGGTTCGTGTTTAAGTGATATAACGGCAGA
>CALETF010000092.1 GCA_937920005.1 uncultured Candidatus Altimarinota bacterium | reverse complement strand
AATTGAGGAATTCCTGTAAAAAAACTGGCCAAATTACAACCCATTCCAAGTCTTGCTCCAAATCCCGCAATAATTCCACCAATTAAGGCTTGATAAATTCTAATATTGTTTAGAGGTAATCTAAACTTTACATTATTTCCCCAAAAAGCAGCTGCTATACATCCAGCAAACATACCAATAATCATAACACCATCAACTCTTGTAAAGATATTACCCTGAATACTCATAAGTTTATAATATCCCCAAGTTGAAACATCAACTCCAAATAGTTGTAAAAAGTGACCACCCCATCTAGTAAATTCACCTGTAACAGCCCAGTAAGTTCCTGTTATTCCAAAATAGTAAGCACTTAAAACTCCAAGTGCAATAACTGCTGGAATTGGTGACCAAAATCTTGAAAGGGTTTTTCTAAAATTTAGTAAAAACTCCATAAAAGTCCTTTAACAATAAAAAATATATTTGATTGACATTCTTGAGTAAGTAAAAAAAGAGTTTCAAGTTGTCTGTTTGCACCGCAAACCTATAAAATTTGCGAATGTTAACAAAATAATATTAATTTAATATAAAAAGGTAAAAAAACTTTTACTCAATATTTATTCTTTGCTTAACCATATTTTAAGCTATTATAAGCTTTTAAGTTTTTTTTAGCTACAATCCGCGAAAATTTTACAAAAAAAGAAGAAGTATGAGAGACATTAGAAATATTGCAGTTATTGCACACGTTGACCACGGTAAAACTACGCTAGTAGATCAACTATTAAAACAAAGTGGTACATTTTCAGCTCACCAAAATGTAGATGAAAGAGTTATGGATAGTAATGCTATCGAGAAAGAGAGAGGAATTACAATTCTTTCAAAAAATACAGCTATTGATTATGAAGGTGTAAGAATTAACATTATTGATACTCCAGGACACGCCGATTTTGGTGGAGAAGTTGAGAGGGTTTTAAAAATGGTTGACTCTGTTTTATTACTTGTTGATGCTCAAGAAGGTGTTATGCCTCAAACAAAATTCGTTGTTAAAAAAGCTTTATCTTTAGGACACAGACCAATCGTTGTTATCAATAAAATTGATAAACCTACTGCACGTCCGAGCTATGTTCTCGATGCTGTATTTGATCTCTTTGTACAACTCGGTGCAACTGATGAACAGTGTGACTTTGCTCATATCTATACTATCGCTCGTGATGGTGTCGCAAAACGTGAACTCACTGACGAGTCAACAAATCTCCAACCGCTTTTTGACCTCATCCTCGAAAAAGTACAACCACGAGAAAATGATGCTGCAAAACCTTTCCGTATGCAGATAGCAAACCTCGCCTATGACTCATTTACAGGTCGTCAGGGTATTGGCCGTATCACAGATGGTACAGTCAAGACTGGCGCAAACGTCTTTATCATCGGTAATGATGGTGTAAAACGAAAAGGAAAAATCAGCAAAATCATGACCTCTCTCGGTCTTCAAAAAGCTGAAATCAAAGAAGCTGAGGCAGGTGATATCGTGACTATAGCTGGTATTCCGGATATTTTCGTCGGAGAAACAGTGACAACAGATGAGAATACAGAAGCACTTCCTCCTATCACTATCGATCCTCCGACACTCAAGATGCAATTTTTTGTGAATGATTCGCCATTTGCGGGTAAAGAGGGTGATTTTGTTACCTCTCGTCATATCCGTGATCGTCTAGAAAAAGAACTCGAGATGAACGTCGGTCTCAAAGTAGAATTCAAAGACGATGGTTCGTTTGTTGTAGCAGGTCGTGGTGAACTTCACCTCGCTGTCCTCATCGAGACTATGCGTCGTGAAGGATTTGAAATCCAAGTTGGTGCTCCAGAAGTTATTTTCCACGAAGAAAATGGTGTGAAAATGGAACCATTTGAGAAATGTGTCATCAATGTCCCAGATGAATCAGCAGGTTCTGTGATTGAAAAAATGGGGAAACGTCGAGGTATCATGCAAGACATGAAATCAGAACGTGGTCTCACAAATCTCGAATTCTTCATCCCAACTCGTGGTCTTCTCGGTTTCCGCCGTGAATTTACGACTATGACTCGTGGTGAAGGTATCCTCGCGAGTTCATTTGATAAATACGCCCCATATGGTGGTGATATCAACAAGCGTGAAGTCGGTTCTATGATTTCTGGTGAAAATGGTGTTGCCATGACATACTCTCTCTGGAATCTCCAAGAACGTGGTCCTATCTTTATCGAACCTCAAACAGAAATCTACGAAGGTATGATTATCGGTGAACATCTCAAGGGTTCTGACCTCGTCGTCAATGCTACGAAGAATAAACAACTCACAAATATGCGAGCATCTGGTACAGATGAAGCGATGAATCTCACACCTCCACGTGTGATGACTCTTGAAGATGCTCTCGACTACGTCGGTGAAGATGAGCTCGTAGAAATCACTCCTACGAAAGTCCGTCTCCGAAAGAAAAAA
>CALETF010000091.1 GCA_937920005.1 uncultured Candidatus Altimarinota bacterium | reverse complement strand
TGAAAATGACACGGGTATAATAGGGAGAGCGTTTGGTCCATTTGATGCATCTTGGAGTAAGAGCTTGAGAGCACAACTACTTCCATTATTACAATTTCTCAAGCCAGAATTGAGAATAAAGCTCAGGCTATTGCTATCTACCGGCCTATTTTTATCAATAGCGCTATTGATATTTTTTCATTCAAAAATATCTGGACTCGATGTATTTCCTACTGTCCCAAAAAATGGTGATGATCCACTATTATCTGTGTGGATAAATTCTACCTGAATATTTCCTATGCTTGAAGTATTTGTGTTATCTGTGTGGGCAATCATAGAAAACCCGTTGGTATTGATGTCAGAAAGGTCAAACAGCATACCTCCACCATATTCTGCAAGGGCATGATAATTTGGATCTTTTTGACTTGTTCCAAATCCTTGAGGAGTTGCATCGTTATCAAACATATTAATTTGTAGAGGGATTTCTGCACTATTTGATACGACGACGTAATCACCTGTATCGGTTATATTTATTGTTGGTATTCAGAGATGTATGGCTCGTCCTGTGGCTGTCAGTATTCGATTCGAGGGATCAAGATTTGTTCGTACTACTTTTTTTTGGAACTCTCTTTTTGCTAATTCGAGTTCCCCCTGTGCTGTATAATACGCTTGTAGAGAATCCTGCATACCACGTATTTGCCTCGAGTAAGGTATGATGCGTTCGAGGAGAATCATCGCAAAAATCAGAACAACACTCGTTATCATGATAGTGACGAGGAGTGCTGATCCATTTTCAGATGTTTTTTTGGAAGTATTCATACTAATTATTGTCGAGATCAAATGTAGTAGTGAGAAAACGTGGTGTATTTTCTTCTTCTTTGAGAAGCCCACGAGCGAGTACTCGTTGAGAGAGCTGTACTTCGAGATGTACTTGTACTGTTGGTGATAGAGCCTCTTCTCCTACGCCTGCCATGCGTGTTGGTATCTTGAGGGGTCGAGGGAGAAATTGAGCCTTGATAATATTCATTTCTGGGGAACTAATATCAACCCATTCTAGCGTATCTGTTGCTGTTGGTATTTTGTTTATAGCATTGATGCTGGTACAAGGATCTGTACCCCCTCAAAAATCTGTGTGAGCTGCCCATGCGTCGAGTATCCCGTCACCTCCTGCAATAGGGAGAGAATCACAGCTTATGAGTCGAGCCATTTGTATTTTGCCGAGACAACCATTAAGAGAGGTCGCCGGATTACAGGCAATCCGACTTGCTTCTATAGCAGGATCCTGGACATAGATATGTCGGAAATATGTTCTTTCATACGTGCCACTGGGGAGTTTTTTTATGAGGTAGAGGTCACTTGTTCCTTCATCAGGATTGATATTTGGGTCATTTTCAGGAAATATTGGTGGGAGTTTTATTGGTGTTGGATATCCTGCTGCTGATGCATAATTAAATCCTATTTCTCTATACTGCCCATACGCCATTTGTTTTCCTTCGAGTTTTTTATTGAATGACAGTGCCATGCCTCCTGCCTGAGCAACAGCATTATTTCCGAGACATGCATCTTCGGTAATAGTTCCTGCACCACTTATACCACAGAGATAGAGAAGAGGTCTTCCACTATTATCACCGTTCCCATAGGTGGATTTTTTCGTAAATGACCATACTCTTTCAGGTGAAAAACTCTTGTTGTACCCAAGTATTCGACGATTGAAATACTCTTCATAATCAATGGTTCCGCCACTGTGTATCAGAGTTGCCAACTTCTCGTTGAGGTAAAAAAGATTTCGTTGTATACTAATCACTCATGATAGTCTCACCTGGCTCTTCATGATACCTTGAAATGCTCCATAGGCTGTTCCAAGAATCATGCCAGATAGAAGGACTGATACGAGCACTTCTATCAGTGTAAATCATGAATTTCTACAATGAAGCGGTATTTTGCGCACTTATTTTTTTGGATAAAAAATAATTTGTATGAGTGTTGAGAGGCTTCGTCCGATTTGTATTGATCGAGGAAATTTCCAGAATTTTTGAGGTCATTGGAGAGCTATCCAATTCCATATTTTTACGGTTCGAGAACTTTTGAGTGGGTGAAATTCACCTGTAAAAATGGAAAGGATTCATTTTTTTATCCCATCCCATAGCATATATAACCCCTGATATATCGATAAAAAGAGGATGACAAGAGTGTTTGGTCGCTTGTTTGACACGTTTATAAGTATACGCTCAAACTTTTTTGTAGTCAATGCATTCTTCTTTACTCTTCTGGCCTTATCAGTATAAATTCGCGCATATGTCACCTTATACTCCTTTTCGTACTCGTCGTGGTATACATCATTTTCTCCCGGTGAGGATTTTAGAAAATCTTTGGTTCTTTTTTTCGAAATCTTCTTGGGGTATGAAAATTGTGTTGGTTGGTGTTTTGTGTATTCTATTTGGTCTTTTTTTTCCTTGGATACAAATCGGAGAAACAACCCATTTGGGCGCATTTTCTCTGTTATGTGGATGAATAGGATGGTGGATAACTCTTCTTTTGATTGTTCTTTTTGTTCATCTGTTTTCTTACGACTTTAGTCAAAAAATGCAGAAAAATCTCCATGTTAGTCTCGATCCGAGACATATTTATGTCCGCATTGGGGGTATGATTATTATGATGACCATTATTGTGAGCATATCTCTTACCTGAGCTGCTCGGACTATCAATGGCGATATCAGTATGACTACAAATATTTCTGGTCTTGTTTTAACTTTATTAGGTGCTATTTTCCTGGTACTTGGATGACTCGTTGTACGAAAAACTGAAGAGAAAGAAGCTTATAAGCACGTTTTTGTTCAGGGCATCGAAAATGAAGATCAAGACAGTTACAAAAAAATCCTCTGAGAAACAGAAGAATGAAATATGAAATTGCCGATATAATCGCCAAAAACACTTTGACTTCTGATACTTTTTTTATACTCTATGCCCTATAATTTTATAGGGCTTTTTTATGGCGCAACCAACCTCCGGAGATGATTATTATGCAAAGATTTGACCAAGTACCACGCAATCAGGTGGTGGTGTTGAGAAAAAAAAGATTAAAATTGTTGCAAAAAAAGTAGCTCCAGCGACTCCTGTTGCAGAAAAAATAGAAGCCCCAGCCGAGCCAGAATATGATTCAGCTCAAGCTGTTCTTGAAGCGAAAGAACCAGAACCACATGTCCCTCGAACAGTGAAACTTCCTGAGAGCGGCAAGCTCGATCTCGGTGCGAAATTTAATCAGCGTCCACAAGTTGTCTTCCATACACATCAGGCCCGTACTGTTCTTCCAGGCAGTCCTCGTCCAGCTGGTAATAATAATCCTCATGGAGGGAGTCGTCCGTCATTTTCTCGTCCAAATGGGACTCCACAGAGACCAGCATGAGCTGGCCAGTTTCAGCGTCCATGACAACCAAGTCGACCTGGTTCTCAGCCATCAAAAAACAATGGTAATTTCCGTAAACCTGATGCTCCGAAGAAAAATTTCAAAACGACAAAACGTGGTGCGAAACATAAGCTTTCATTCCTTGCCCCAGAAAACAAGGAAGATCTCGATAAATTCCGTCGAGCAAAGGGGCTCATAGGTGAGAAACAAGAAAAAAATATCGATGATATCAAGCAAACTCTCGTTGATCGTTCTGGTCAAGAAGTGGAAATAGGAGATTTCCTTACGGTGAAAGAATTTTCTGACAAAATCGGTATTCCTCTTGCTCGTATCATCGGAGAGCTCATGAAAAATGGTATCGTGGTGAATATCAACTCTCAGATTGATTTTGATACCTGTTTTCTTATTGCTGAAGGGTTCAATATCAAAGTAAAAAAAGCGATTTCTACTGATTCCAATCTATCAGATTTGATGGATGGAAATATCGAAGCGCTTCTCGCCGGTGATGATTCGGCTGAAAAGGTAGCACGACCTCCTATCATCTCTGTGATGGGACATGTCGATCATGGTAAAACGTCTATTCTTGACTCTATTCGTAAAACAGATGTTGCCGCGGGTGAAGCGGGTGGTATTACACAAAAAATCGGTGCTTATCAGGTGACAAAAAATGGTCGTCAAATTACTTTCCTTGATACTCCTGGTCATGAGGCTTTTGCTCTTATGCGTAGTCGTGGTGCGAAACTGACCGATATTATTATTCTTGTTGTCGCAGCTGATGAAGGTCTCAAACCTCAAACCATTGAATCAATCAATCTCGCAAAAGAAGCACATGTCCCAGTTGTTGTTGCAATAAATAAAATCGATAAACCTGGTGCTGATCCGGAGATGGTAAAACGTGCTCTCTCTGAGCATGAACTCATCCCAGAAGACTGGGGCGGAGACACTATCTGTGTTCCATGTTCTGCGAAGACTGGACTCGGCATTGATACATTGCTCGACATGGTTCTCTTGGTGGCTGACATGAAACAATTCAAATCTCATCCAACTCGCCCTGGAGTTGGTACTGTTATCGAATCTCACCTCGATCCAGGACAGGGTGTTATCGCAAATATCCTTGTGAATGCCGGTGTCTTTAGTCGCGGAGATGCTGTTTTCTGTGGCTCTGCTTGTGGTAAAATCCGTACCATGAAGGACTCATTTGGTAAAAATGTGTCGGATGCAACCTCATCAATGCCAGTACAAATTACTGGTCTCGATGAAGTACCAGAAGGTGGCCAGATTATTCAGGTTTTCCCAACGCTCGAAGCAGCACGTGAAAAATCTCAAGCATTTAAACTCGCATCGAGTAGTAAAAGTGTCAATAAATTTGAAAATGCATCGCTCATGAACCTCATGGGCCGTCTCAAAACTAGTACACTTCAACACCTCAAAGTCGTCCTTAAAGCTGATTCAAATGGTTCTCTTGAG
>CALETF010000090.1 GCA_937920005.1 uncultured Candidatus Altimarinota bacterium | reverse complement strand
AATAATACAGCTCAAATTGAACACGAAGCGACCACTTCAAGGATTAGTGAAGATCAGATTTTTTATCTTCAATCCCGAGGGCTTAATATGGAACAAACCATTTCCATGTTAGTGAATGGTTTTTGTAAGGAAGTTTTTAAGCAGTTGCCGTTAGAGTTTTCCGTAGAGGCAGTAAAGTTAATAGAAATGAAGTTAGAAAATTCAGTGGGTTAAAAGGAATAAAAGCATGTTAGAAATTAAAAATCTTAAAGCAGAAGTTGATGGAAAACCAGTTCTTAAAGGCTTAAATTTAACAGTGAATGCTGGCGAAGTCCACGCTATCATGGGACCAAATGGCTCTGGAAAAAGTACTTTATCAAAAATTCTATCTGGACATCCAAATTATGTAGTCACTGGTGGTGAAATTAATTTTGAAATCAATTTTCAAAAAAAATCTATTATCGACATGGAAGCAGATGAACGAGCAAAAGAGGGAATATTTTTAGCGTTTCAGTATCCTGTTGAGATTCCTGGAGTGAACAATCTTACATTTTTGATGAACTCTTTTAATGCTGTTTTGGAACACCAAGGATCATTACCTCTTTCAGAAGAGGAATTTAAAGTCTACTTAGATAAAAAAATGGAACTTATGGGGCTAAAAGAGGATTTTTTAAAAAAAGGTTTTCTAGATCGTGGAGTTAATTCTGGATTTTCTGGTGGTGAGAAGCGAAAACTCGAAGTACTGCAATTAAAACTCCTGAAACCCACCTATATTATCCTTGATGAGATAGACTCAGGTCTCGATCTTGATGCTTTTAAGCTCGTAGCCAAAATGCTCGCCGAATGTAGTGGCCCAGAAACCAGTATTATCATTATCACTCACTACTTTGAGATACTTGAGAGCTTTCAGGTTGACCAGGTAGTCGTCATGAATAAAGGTATTATCAAACGTCGAGGAGGCTCAGAACTCGCAGCAGAAATACGTCAAAAAGGATTCAAAGAAGCGGAATAGTCTAAAAATGGGCTCAAAGTGAAGCCCTGTCAAGCATATAGACCCCTTAAATATTTTGCATCAGAAAAAAATGCATGGTAGGATATACCTATATGCCATCCAACAATTATTCTAGTACTCGCAATGAAGCTGTCATTGCTCGCAAGAACAACGCAAAGAAAGAACTCCTCGGGAAGTATAAACTTCCAAAGACAACTCGTTATGTCTCCTGTATCGATCTCCACGATAGCAAAACTCGTGATTTTGTGATTCAGGGCCTCGCCGATCTCGGTGTCGCTGTGTTTATCACAGGGAAGACAACGAGTAAAAGCTCTCTCATAAAGAGTGTTCATGATTTCGATGCAGAATTTCTCGAGGGCTGCGATTTTCTCGTTTCAGATAGTCACACAAGTCCTGCTCGTATCACTGCATGCATCCTCGCTGGTATAATCCCTGTTGTCCCAAAAAACACCCCATTTAAAGGGATGTTTTCGCAATTTGACCCTATGAAATTCACCGGTAATAGCTTTGTCTATGATGGTGGCCAATATCAAATCTTTGCGTCCGTCGTAGCACTTCTCGAAAATATGAAGTTCCCTGCTGATCGGGAGATCCTACTCAAGAATGTCGTCAAAACATTGTAATATGTCTATGGAAACAACTCCTCAAATCCCACAGAAAACGAATCAAGGCGGTAATGGAGTTTATGAGGTGTGCCATGACATCAGTAGAGTAGTTGGGGCAACTATCTGAGCCCGCACTCCGAAGCACGATATGAGCGCTCGAACAATCATGATTGACTGGAGCAAAAAAAGACTCTCACACCTCCTCGTACAAAAAGGAAGACAAGAAGGTATCATACCAGAATATATCCACTCTATCGATGTACTTGGTCAGCCAAGTGGTGCGAAACGAAGGAACAAAATACATCAATACCATGTGGATGGTGAAAATCTACGTGACGTAGCAGAAGAATATAGCGACGGTGAAGAACGTTGTCAGAGAGAAATTGTTGATCCTATAGGGGAAATACTTGCAGAAAAACTCGGCATCATAGCTCGAGTGGATTTTTGGCCAAAAAATATCATGGTAGGACCCGAAACAGCACAGAAAATAAAAAAAGCACTACAGGGAGGTCTCCCCTTTCAACTGGATAGTGAAGATGCAATATACGTCAATATAGACCCTGACCATTGGCATTTTGAAGGAAAAAAAGTAAAAAGCCTTCTTTCTCACAAAGATATACCCATCTTTGCTCGACTCAAATAAAAAGACGATTTTGTATTATTTGGTCTTTTTTATATTATGTCGCGGTGAAAAAGTTTTCTCTTCCAAAACTACAAATCCCGTTCAAAAAAAAGAAGACACCTGACGGTCCAGTCTGGAAGATATCAACAAAACTGATAGAAACCAGAAAGGATAATCTCATAAAATCTCGAACCACAAAAAAGCGATGGATTGATTATATTTATGAGAGTTTTATCTGGTTTCGTGGCTATTTCCGAACAGTTGGTTGGGTGTTTTTTACTGGGCTCGGAGCGCTCTTATTTTTTGCACTTTTTGCTACGCCAGTATTTCAGCTCAATCCTGATAAAATAGATATTGTGCTGCGACCAGAACCTGTTTTTGATAGAAATGCTGTACATTCTATTCTCGAAGACTTCGCTGGTAAAAACATATTTTCCATATCGACACAAGAGATTTTCCAAAACCTCTCTCAAAACATCAGACACATAGCCTCTGTTGAAAAATCAATACTCTTACCAAATGGATTACGTATTATCATCACTTCTTTTGCTCCATCATACAGGGCCTATATCGGAGAGGAAACATTTTTGTTAACAGAAAATGGGCAACTCATCACTGATATCCCCGAGGTAGAAGCTCCTGCTCTCCAAATACATCATCTTGTCTCAGATCCAAATCTTGGGAAAAATACCCCTATTATGATCGAGGACATGCGTGTGATGCGCGAAATACTCCAACTCTGGAGAAAAAATCTCGCCGAATACCCAATCAATGCTCTTAAATTTTACGATCAAGAGAAGGAACTCCATATAACGAGTAATGATACGCTCTTCATATTTAGCCTGAGCGGTGGTACACAAGAAATCAAGACCCTTATAGGACTCATCACAACAGAACAATTGCAAACAAAGAGACAGCTCTATATCGATCTCCGCCTCCCAGGACGAGTGTATACATGTGCGCGCGAGGAAGCAGAATGTGCTAGAAATATTGCTCGTATCTACGAGAGCTAAACTACGAGAGCGCCTTGAGCGTTTTTTGTAGTTGGGCAAAAATATCTGTCAAAGCGCTTGTCTTGATGACTATCTTTGTCACATCCCAGAGACTTGATGGGACTGGATTTTGTTCATAGTTCGTGCCGATAAAATAGCTCCCAAATACTGTATCTCTCATAAAGTCATACTTTTGTTGCAGTGCTGATGAATTTTTGGCTCTTTCAGCAAGAGTTGCATTGTGAAAAACATACATCGCAAATGTCTCTGCGAAGTCTTCATATTGATTGGTCGCTGCATACCCAGAGACAAAAGAACTAGAGGCCATACCCGAACGAAGGACTGTTGGCTCTGTCCATGAAATCGTATAAAAAATTTTCGATGGATCTGATTTGGTTCATCGACTACGAAGATAGTAAATATCGACCATGTGACCTAATTCATGAACAAGTACTTTAGCCATTTCAGAGAGAGATTTTATACGGCCGGAGAGCGTAATACTCTCGTTACTCATCTGTCCACGTGGACTCGTACGATTTATATCGACTATGATAGGGAAGCTCCAGAGTACATCACGGAAATACGTACCAGTGAGCACGGTATCCATCGTCGCTGAATACCCCTGTGGCATATTGGCTGATTCTGGAACAATACGAATCTCGACTGGACTCTGAAATTTTTCTGTTGGTTGTTCTGGAATAACAGGGGTGGTATTGCTTGTTATAACATCTTGAATTTTTTGATTGATACTCTGGGCTTTTTCAGGGGTGACAGTTGCAAGGGCTTCTTCTCGCTGAGGAGCGGTATTTTGGAGAAAAACGTAAACATTTGATTCTGTCGTTGTTGGCTTCGGAGCTATAAATACTCGTATGACACCACCCATTGTTGGTTGTTCAGAGGCGCTATATACCGGATACTTCTGAAGCGTTTCATGTGTTTGCTCACTCTGGTTATACCATCGAAGTGTTCAGAAAATAGCCTGCACTGTTCCCAAAACAACCAGCGTTGCTGAGAATACCATGAGAAAAATCCCAACAAATGATTTTTTATTGAAAAACGTCATAAAGGATGTTGATAAGGCCATTAACAATGATTGTTGCCGCGATCATGACCAGGAACCCTAGAGATACGGATATCACCTTTGATTTTGCACTTTCTTTTGCTTCAGCACTCACGGGTAAAACCAATATGAGGCCAATCCAAACTATAATACCAATAGCCAAGACGCTCGTGATAATCTGTACTCGGCGAATAACGGTAGCCGTAATGGTTCGAAAATCAGAACCACTATCTGTTACCTGGAGATCCACGTTTGAATCTGGCTTCACTCCAATACTTGGATTACAATTTTTAAACTCTTCTCGAATATCACCCGCACCAAACTGGCAATCTGCTGCATGTGTCTGTGCCGGAATAGCCCAGAGCAGTCCGATGGAAGCAATAAGAAAGGCTGTTTGAAGTATTTTTTTTATCATAAGCGAATATTAACAATCAACTGCACAATGAAGTATGCAAATGGTATCAGCGCCAAACCAATAATGATATAGGTAATAGATTTGATTGCTGATGTCATTTCTTCGGCATTTCCAGGAGCCCAGAGTAGTTTGGCTCCAATATAGATGATGTAGATAACAGCAATCACACCCACAAAGACAAAGAGCCAGAACTGAATCTCTCGTGCTACATCAACATAATCAATTTTTGTACTGCTCTGAACGGTAGGAATAAGCTCGTCAACACTTCCAGTAAGATCATTTTGCAGTGCTGAAGCACCAAATGCCATAAAAGAAGAAAATCAGAGGAGGAGAAGGAGGAATTTTTTCATATTAAAATCGTATAGTCGTTGGTATAATGTCGATCATCGAGATGATTGCCCACGCACTGAGGGCGAGGATAAGGCCCGTGAGGATAGCAATCATATATTTTTTGGCATTTTCTGTTTTTTCTTCGTCACCACGAGACATTATATACATGATTCACACGATACAGATACCCAACACGCTCACGATAGCCGTAACATCCTGCATCATAGAAACAACTGATGAGAAAAATTTCGTTACTCCTGTCTCCCCTGCTCCAGGTGTTACACTTTGACCAGGAAGGCCATGACTGCTCTCAAATATATTTTCGAGACCTTTTGCCTGAACTGAGAGCGCGTAGCCGAGTATTAGATATCCAATATATTTCATAGTGTAGTAATTATGACGTACGCAAGGAGGCCAAAGAGGAGACCCATAAGGGCGTCTTTGATAATACTCTTGCCTTTTTCTGTTTGCTCTGAATTTGCACCACCGAGAACCATTTGAAAACCACCAAATACGACCATCAAGACTGCTCCTATAGCCATAAGCGTCGTCAACAATGGTATCATCGAAATGATATAATCTATGATATTGTCGATACCATTATCACTCGGAGTGTCTTTTGGCGTTGGGAAGATAGTATCCACATCAAATGTGTAGGTTGTTTTCCCGAGATCCCCAGTAAAGGCTCGTGCCATTGATATGGAGCTAATATAGGAGAAAATGATGTACAAAAGTCGTTTCATAGAACTATATTGCCATATTTGAGCCTAGATTGCAAAAAAAATGATTGCAAAAAAATGCCTTTTCGCTACACTCTCGGGGTCCCTAAATTTTCTCTATGACTCTCGTTATCTTGATTTCAGCTGTTATCCTCATCGTTCTCATACTTCTTCAGGTACGTGATGGTGGTCTCAATGTCGCTACAAACACTACTCTCCAGGCTCCTATTGAGCGTCGTGGCCCAGCGAAGACACTCCATATAGCAACCATCGTTGTTGGTGTTGTTTTCGTGGCTGGATGCATCGCTTCATTCTTATCCTAAGATACTCCTTTTCTTCGCCTTATGAGTATTTATTCTGAAATAAAAAAATACCTCCTATTCCTCGTGGGGTTTTTTTGTCTGCTTTTGGCATGACATATCGTCTTTCTCTACTTCTACCATGATGCAGAGAAATATCCGCTTCCTGGAGGAACTATCAATGTTGGTATTATTGGTAAAAATCCTGTATTAAATGTTCTCAATTTTGATACAAAAATCGAAAATGACCCAAACGATACAGTTCTTCGTTTTATTTATCGAGGACTCATTCGTTTTTCTCCAACAGATAAGAAAATCGTAAATGATCTTGCCAGCTGTGACGTTGAAAACTTCCCTTCTGTACGTTGTACACTCAATCAAAACGCCCTCTGGAATGATGGTAGTAGCATTACACCAGAAGACATCCTCGCAACCTATGCATTTTTTCGAGAAAAAGCAACCAATGAATACACAAAAACCCAACTCTCTCTCGTCGATATCTCAGAAAATACTGGCGATATAGTTTTCCGCTTTAAGACAAGAGATGCAACGGCCATCCAGAGTCTCTTTTTGCCCATTATTCGAAAAAAAGATATGGCAGCTGATTGGGACGGTTCTCTCCATACTCAACTCTCCTTTAGTGGTCCATATATTTATACTGACAAGGAGGAGAAAAAAGAAACCCTATTTTTGGGCAGAAATCCATACTATACACATACAAACAGGCCATTTTATTTTGATCAGGTACGATTCGGTTTTGGCGAAACAAATGATGAAATATATGATGTCATCAATCCTGATGTTATATTGACTGATACTGCCGAAGGAACACGTGATTATCCGGAGTACAAGTATATCAGACCCGTATTTTATGGAGCATTTATGAATGCCTCCACTCTTCCTATAGCTCTCAGGAAGACGCTTTTTAGTGATGTTTTGGCTCAAATTGATACGAAAGATGAAGGCATCATGGCTGAAGAAAATATATTCTTGGGCGATATACCAAATACTCCTCGAGCTTCAACTGAAAATGCATTTTTTCAAACAGTTTTTGGTCTTTGATATAGCTTTGGCGGAACTTTTCAGGCACCAGAAAATAAACCACAACCTGCTCCAAAGAAGCCTCTCAAATATATCACCACTCCTGGAAATGTCACTCCTCTTTTCATCGGTACTCCAACGTTTGATATACGCGGTAATGCTCCTGCAGGAACGACAAAAGTTATCGTCAATGATTACACTCTCAAAAATTTCTCGTCTCGGAAGCGTACATTTTCATACACAACAAAAAAAGAGTTTGGAAATCTCACTACTGGACAAAATACTTATCGCGTCTCATTCTACGCTGGAACAAAAATAATTGCCGAAGAATCTGTCAGCATCTATCATGCTGTTGATGGGGCAGCTCTCGAAAAAATGCGAACTGATTGGGAAACAGCCAACGCTCCAAAGCCTGAACCAGTTGTTATTCCAAAAGATCTCGATCCAAAAAAACTCTATAATCGTAAAGGAGAGCCTCTCACATTCCGTATTGTTGTGCAATCCGATAATGCCTACCTTGGGCGTATCGCACAAGCTACTGCTGACAAACTAAAGGAATTTGGTACTGATGTGCAGATACAAGAACTTCCTGTTACTGATATCAAAAAATCTCTCTCAGATCCAAATTTTTCTTACGATATTATCTTCACTGGTGTACACCTCGGCCTCTTCTATTACAATGTGTCTCCTTTTCTCCATTCGAATCAAATCAAGACTGGGTATAACATGGTCCGACTCAAAGATACCAACCTCGATACACTTCTCAGCCGACTCACTGACAGACTCTATTACAATTCCCCTGACAAGCTCAGAGACCTCCAGTTAAATATTCAAAAGATTATGGAAAGAGAATCAGTCCTCTTTACTCTTGGATCTCCATATGAATTTATAGAAACAAAAGAGACCATTCTTGGTCTCAAATTCCCTGAATTCATGGCTGGTCGTGAAATGCTCATAGATATACTCTCTCGTGGATATTTCAAAGAAGGCTACAAACGATCAAATGAGGCAAAAAGTATTCTCTGATTTTTTGAATGGTTGAAAAATGCCCTCTTCTCATCTACATAACCACCTCTCAGAAGCCTGGAAACTCACACTGAATGGACAAAAGATACGTCGGTTTAATTTTTGGGGCTCTCTCCTCGACACCATTATACTCTCGGGTACTCTCATATATCAGATAGGCTATGTCTGGCTGGATGTGATGCATAGAAAATCAGAATTTTTTACCTGGCTCAGGAAATTTGCAACTTCTATGATGGGTGAGCATGGGGTCACTCTTATATCAAGTCTACTCGTTGTAGGAGTATTTTATTTTCTGGTGAATTTTTTGATAAAAAATATCTTCAATGCTGGTCTTATCTATCTGATACGTGCCTATAACAACAAAAACGAAAGAGAATACAGAAGTATGGCAGCATTTACATTTGGATGGAGAAAATCGGTTAAGCTTGCAGAATATCATTCGTTGCTTTTCTGGTCAAAACCAGTCTATATACTCTATATATTTTTCTGGGGGTATCGTTTGCTCAATGATAATTG
The DNA here is from genome assembly GCA_937920005.1 of uncultured Candidatus Altimarinota bacterium. Classification (GTDB taxonomy): domain Bacteria; phylum Patescibacteriota; class Gracilibacteria; order BD1-5; family JAGOOR01; genus JAGOOR01. Next base: position 1,606 of record CALETF010000090.1, on the reverse strand, counting down.
GACACTTATCGGTATAGTGGCCATAATCTTCCTTGTCGCTCTCACTATCACGCGTTTTATTTTTGAGTACGCAAGATACTATATCATCACAGAAGATAAATGAGTTTTTGAATCTCTCGGACTCTCTCTGACTATGACGCTCGAAAATATAGGCATTACTCTCCGTATCTTTGTATCTCTTATTCTCGTTTATATACGTGAAATCATTCTTTTAATAGGTATTTTTACACTTCCCTTCATCATGAGTTGGCTCGTGGCTCTGGGTTTATGACCGATTTTTTTGCAGGGCGTTTTAGCCATAATAGGTCTAGTATATTTTGTTTTTTTGATTATAGTCTCCGCGATGAATTCTGTTATAGAATTATTCGTCGAAAGTCTCTGGTATTCTGTCTTCCGAGAAAATATCGGACATCATCATGGATGAGGACATCATGCTGGAGGTCATCACGAAGCTCATAGCCACCATTAATTACTCTTTTATGGACATCACCTCTTCTCTCTCTACTCTGGCACAGTGATTTTTTGAATCATTGGGTATCGATTTTTCTGGTCTCGAGGTACAAGTTCAGGATGCAGAAAATCACATCTATACTCTGAAAATTTCATCGACTGATTCCCCTCTTTTGATTGGACCTCACGGCCGAACACTCGAGGAAACACAATCACTCCTCATACAAATGGCAGAAAAAGCAACTGGCACACACTGTATTATCCACCTTGAAATCAACGACTATCTCGCTGAGAAACAAAAAAGACTCTTTGCCATTGTTGACAGAAAAGCAGAGCTCGCTCGTAAAAATGGAATTGACCAAGTTATCTACGAACTCTCTGGTTATGAGAGAAAACAAGTTCACGCCTATATCAGTGAAAAATATCCGGATATAGCAACTAAAAGCATAGATGGAGAAAAAGGCCGAGAACTTCATGTCATGCTCAAAGAAGGAATTGCTCCTCTCTGAGACACAACACCAAAACCATCATCAAGAAAATCAGATACGTCAGCTGACCTTGCCGCTCTTGATCTCGAAGGAACTAATATATAACACTCTCAAAAACTATGAAAAAAATCATCATCACTCTCGCTCTTCTCCTCTTCACTTGGGCTGCTATCCCTTGGGCTTCTATTGGACTCCCCCTCCTCGATAGTAAACTGGGTGATTACAAACTTGGTCTCGACTTACATGGAGGTGTAGAAATAGATTATCTCGTTGACTTCAGCAATACTCCAGATCTTACTCCTGAGCGAAAGACGCAAATTATCGAAGATATGAAAACAATTCTCGATGGTCGTGTTCGAAGAGTAGGAACAACAGAACCAACTCTCAATACAGCTTTTTATGGTGACGAAACTCATATCATCGTACAGATACCAACTCCAAGCAGCCATGATAAACTCGACCCTATTGAAAGACGTAAAAAGGATGCTGAGTTTATCACAGAAGCAAAATCTGTTATTGGGCAGGTCATAAAAATCCAATTTAAAGAACCTCGACCTGAGAGCGAATTTCAAAGCCTCCTCGAAAAAAGAGGATCAGTCAATAACGCTATTGCAGCCTCTTTTAGCTCAAAAACTATACCGTTTGATGCATGGAGTCAGAAGGTAGCA
>CALETF010000089.1 GCA_937920005.1 uncultured Candidatus Altimarinota bacterium | reverse complement strand
TCAAACAGTATCTCCTTTCTCGAATGTTTCTCGAGCGTCTCGCCTCGTTTATTGGAATTATTATCATAATCATTGTTGCACGAGACTTTGCAGTATTTTTTCTCACAGCATTTCTCTGTGCATACCTCTTTCATGAAGCAGCACAATGGTCTCAGACACACCTCCATGCACTCGCAAAAAAAAGCCCAACACAATTTAAAAAGACAATACTCTGGCTCTCAGACACAAAAGTACTCCTCACAACACTGTATCTCTTTTTCGCTTTTATCTGTGTATTTGCCATTCGGGATATAGGCCCAACACTCACAAGTGACATGATCAATCTCCTCTCATCACTTTCACAGCGCTTCTCTATCGATTTAGGTATTTCTGGCATCCAGAATACATTGAGCAAATGGCAGGCACTTTCGTATCAAATTGGAGACTTCGTCAATGTTATTTCTCCCAGCACAGATACCAATACTATTTTGAGCGAATTCCTCCGCATTAGCGGTATTTTCTTCCAGATACTTTTTGCCTATATATTGAGTTTTATTTGGCTCTTGGAATATGAGAAAGTGCAGAAATATTTCTCTCAGCTCAAAAAAGGTCCTTTTGCCTTCTTCTATCGTGACGTACAGATTATTCTCGAAAAGATACAAAAGAGCTTTGGCCTTGTCTTCAGAGCACAGAGCAAGATAGCTGTTGCAAACACCTTGCTTACCGTACTCGGACTCATAGTTATAGGTATATTTTATGGTCAACTCAGTCTCAATGGAAGCTATATTTTCCCATATTTATTAGCGCTTGGATGTATCACATTTTTCACGAGTTTTGTCCCTATTCTATGAGTTTTTATTGGTGGTATCCCTATCTTGTTTGCTGGGGTCGTAGAATACCCTGGCTGGAGTATTGTAGTGACAGTTATCACTATGTTATTTATTATTCATGCGTTCGAAGGATATTTCCTCAATCCTCGTATCGTAGGACAATCACTCAATGTTCCAACGCCAGTAGTATTTCTGATTCTTTTCATAGCAGAGCACTTTTTAGGAATTATTGGGTTCTTTATTGGTGTACCAATTTATCTCCTCCTTACTGAACTCTTCGTCTCTATCGGGCACATGGTAGAAAAAATACAACAGCAATCATAAAAATCCTAAGAAAGAGACTCTTGACAAAAAAATAATTTCCATATAGTACGCGCGAAATTATTTTTTAACCTTATTCTTATGAACAGAGCAGTAGTTGGATTAGTGAAATGATGAATCTCTCTTCCGCCAGAAAGCAAGTGAAAATTAGATAAAGTAATAACTTTAGCAACATTAACATGAGTAGCTACGATGGTTATTTCCTTAGTCACTCAAACATCGGAAGAAAGAATCCAAATGTGACAAACATATGTCATTGATCCAATAGCACGGCTAATCCAAAAAGCAGATGCAGAACATAGAGCACGAATGAATCAAACACATCCTGATTATATGCCTATAACTCAGAGACAATAGCGTCAACCACCTGAAACTGTGGAGTAATAGTATCCCGCCAAGTGTGAGTCTTGAGTGTGCCAATCAGGTGCACTTTTTTGTGTGAAAATAATGGCATATATTCTGCCATACGAAAACCTATGATTTCGAGTTTCACTGGCATGTCCCAACGGATATGTTCGCCCGTCTGACCAAGCGGAACAACTGGAGCTCAAATATCCCTTAAAAGAAAAAGAGGAGCACTAAATCAAATACCAAATGGACGTAACACTTCTATATCAGAAATAGATTGAGTTGTAATATGGGCAGGCTCAAGCACTGTATCAACTCGTATAACTGGCGTCGCATCATGCTCAGCGTAGAGTGTTTGTGCGGAATCTCTGAGGAGAGTACAGGCATCTCCCATCTTGTTCGCGGATATAGTGCATCCAGCAGCCCCAGCATGTCCACCAAATCGATCAAGGTGTACACGAGACGCTTCAAGGATTTTTACTAAATCAATCCCCGGTGGGGCACGGAGAGAGCCAACATAGTGGCCATCATGAAGAGTAAAGACAGCACTCGGTTTATGAGACATTTCTGTCAGTTTTCCTGCAACGAGTCAGAGAATACCGTGCTCGAGATCTTCGTCGATAAAAATGAGAAATGGGGCAGTAAAATCAACCGAAGCAAGGGCTCGCTCAAATGCATCTCGCGTCTTCCCCTTGCGAAGTTCATTTACCCCAATAAGTTCCTGAATATGAGCAAAAGAATCAAGCGAGCCTGCGAGAAGTGTACTCAGGCTCTGATAGGGCGTATTCAGACGACCTCCTGCATTGAGCAAAGGTCATACAAAGAAACCTATATCTTCTTCAGTGAGAATCGGACGCTTCAACGTATCAACAAAAGTCTGGAAAAACGGATGATGTGACTGTTGTGATTGGAGAATTCCTCGACGAACAATAGTGCGATTTTCATCAATCATCGGCATACAATCGGCAACGGTTCAGAGTGAGATAATATCGACATATTTTTGCAAAATAAGAGATGTTTTTTCTGGGAAAAAGAAATCACAAAAAGCATGAATACATTTCCAAACAACACCAGACCCAGAGAGACCTCGAAATGGATACAGAGAATCAATTCGTTGGGGATTAACCACAGCAACACAATCAGGGAGAATACTCGGACACGAATGATGATCGGACACAATGACATCCATTCAGAGTTTCTGAGCATGCTGAATAGGCTCTATATCTTTTGTGCCGCAGTCAACCGTGATTACGAGCTTCACGCCCTTACTCACTATCTCATCCATATGGTATGATTTGATGCCGTACCCATCATGAACTCTATGTGGTAAACGATAAGATACATCGAGACCTAGCTCGTCACGGAGAAAAAGAAACAAAGCTGCTGTTGAGGAAATACCATCCACGTCGTAGTCTCCAAACACCATCACCCTCTCCCCATTTTGACGCGCTTTTGCAAGGCGTTTTATGGCTTGCTCTATATCAGGGAGCAAGAGCGGATCATGGACAACCTCGGATACAATAAAATCTCTCTCTACATGTCGTAGAGAGAGGAGAAGTTCTGTGAGATTATCTGGATGTGTATCATGGAGCAGTTCGAGACGCTTCCCTTTCAATGTATTCATAGTTATTTACTCGCTAACTGTTCTTTCATATGTTGAAATGCATGATGTATGAGGTCATCGAGTTTGAAGAATTTTTCACGTTCAAACATAATAAGTTCACCATCGAGATTAGCGTGAAGCTTACCATAAAATGAATCATCACTATTTTTCTTAATAGTTATTTCAATGCGTACAGTCGCATCAGGCTTATTTTCATATTTTCTGAGATATGAATCAACCTTGTTCATACTCTCTGAGACGAGACGCTCGATTACTTCACGATCATACTCAGCAGAACTATCTATCTGAAGGATTAGTTGTGGTTGCATAGGAGAGTAGTTAA
>CALETF010000088.1 GCA_937920005.1 uncultured Candidatus Altimarinota bacterium | reverse complement strand
TGGGCCAAAAAGGATTTGTTCGTTATTTGGTAGACAATCGTGTCTACAATCTCTCGGACGCCCTTCCAGAAAAGATTTCTGACCCATGGATTATTGTCGATCGTGTCGAAATTGACAATACTGATCCAACACAAATCGATCGTCTTTCTCAGTCTATTTCGACGGCTTTTGAGCACGGTGAAGATGTGGTCGGAATTTATCATTTTGACACAGAAGAGAAAAAGAAGAAAAAATCTGTCGAAGTATTCTCGAGGGCTTTCCGTTGTCCTCTCTGTGGATATGTCCCTGAGGTACTGACATTGTCGCATTTTTCATTTAACTCCCCTACTGGTGCCTGTCCAACCTGTCATGGACTCGGGTCACTTCTCAACTTCACAGAAGACTCTGTCATTGATCCAAATAAGACCATTGATGAAGGCTGTGTCATGCCATGGACACCTGACTCATACTATTACTTTGTTCTTCAGGGCGCTTGTAAGCACTACAAAATACCAACGAAAATACTCTACAAAGACCTCACCGATAAACAAAAAAATATCATTCTCAATGGTTCCGATGAGCGTCTATCATTGTCGACACCTCAGATGCAAAAACCGTGGAACGCCAAGTACCCAGGTATCATTCCCTACCTCAATCGTGTCTACCATGATCCAGATACGAGCGAGGCTCTCCATGAAAAGATAGATCCATTTGTGGTATCTTCGACATGTTCGACATGTCATGGGTATAGGGTGGGCGAAGCAGCTCGTAATTGCTTTATAGGAGGCAAACATATTGGACAAGTAGCTGAGCTTTCTGTCGAACAATCAATCGATTTTTTTGAAAAACTCACGCTCGGAAAAGAAGATTCAAAGATAGCAGGTAATGTGATGAAGAATGTCCGAGACAGACTCAAATTTCTGAAAGGTGTGGGTCTGGGGTATATGACATTGGCACGTCGTTCAAATACGCTTTCTGGTGGCGAGTCCCAGCGTATTCGGTTGGCGACACAAGTGGGCACGAGGTTGGAGGGGATTACGTATGTCCTTGACGAGCCCTCTATTGGCCTCCACCCACGAGACAGCCGTCTCCTCATCGACAATCTCCGAGAACTTGTCAACCTCGGCAATACGGTGATAGTTGTCGAACATGACGAAGATATCATGGGAACAGCTGATCAGATAGTGGATATTGGGCCATGAGCAGGTGTCCACTGAGGTACGGTTGTATTCCAGGGAACATACAAAGAACTCCTGAAATCAAATAGTCAGACCGCTAAATTTCTCCGTGGCGAAGAAGAGATAAAAATCCCAGATCTGAAGAAAAAGCCAACCAAATTTATCGAGATGCGCGGTGCAACAGAAAATAATCTCGAAAATATCTCTGTCGACATCCCTCTCGAAGCACTCACTGTTGTCACTGGTGTGAGCGGATCAGGGAAATCATCTCTTATTAATAGGACGTTTGCTCCCGTTATGAGAAATCTTCTCCATGGTACTCGAGACGCTCACGGACCTCTCAAGAGCATCACTGGTGACGAACATCTCGATAAGGTGGTTATCATTGATCAGATGCCAATAGGGAAGACCCCTCGTTCCAATCCAGCGACCTATACCGGTGTATTTACAGATATACGTGATGTATTTGCTCAGACACTTGAGGCTCGTGCTCGTGGATATGGTCCAGGACACTTTAGTTTCAATACCAAACAGGGGCGATGTGATGCCTGTGAAGGCGATGGTGTCAGACGTATTCAGATGCACTTCCTGCCTGATGTTCACGTGACGTGTGAATCATGCGGAGGTACTCGCTACAATCATCTGGTTCGCGAGGTTCATTTTCATGAGAAATCTATTTCTGATGTACTGGCCATGACAGTCGAAGATGCCGTTGTTTTCTTTGATAAGTTCCCAAAAATTAAACATAAGCTTCAAACCATACTCGAAGTGGGTCTTGGTTATATCACTCTGGGCCAGTCTGCTTTGACACTCTCAGGTGGTGAGTCTCAGCGAGTCAAATTGGCCACGGAATTGGCTCGTAAATCAACAGGGAAGACCCTCTACATCATGGATGAACCAACAACAGGCCTCCACTTCTCTGATATCCAGAAACTCATGTCGATTGTGTCTACTTTGGTAGAAAAAAATAACACGGTTGTTATCATAGAACATCATCTGGACGTGATTGCTAACGCCCACTATATTATAGACATGGGGCCAGAAGGTGGCGAACGAGGCGGAAAACTTCTCTATCAGTGACCTCGAGACTGACTTCTCTCAGTCAAGTGATCATTTACGGCAGAATGTCTGAAACAATTTATGAACCATAAAAAATCTCTTAAAACCAAAAAGAAATAATATGGAACAACATGTCGATATATCACTACTCTCTGGATATCAAACCCCAGCAACTGCCAGATACTTTGTCGAGTTTCATGGCGACAATGTCGAAGAAATCAAAGCCGCCACAAAGTTTGCGTATGAGATGAAGGTTCCAATTCTAACCATAGCAGGAGGGAAAAATAGTCTTCTTGCGTTTGATGAATTTCCGTGACTCGTTATCTACAATTCCTCTGAAGGATACGACCTCAATAATAGGCAACTCACAGTCCTCTCTGGACAGCCTATTTGGGATTTGGCTGAAACCCTCGAAACAGAACACGGTATTGATTTTTGGCATCGATTTCAGGGCTTACCAGGATCGACAGGGGGAGCGGTTTTTGGAAATGCTGGTTGTTTTGGGTTGGAGGTAGGGCCATATGTTACGCAAGTAAATATGCTCGACATGAAAACAGGGGAGACTTTTTCAAAAACTGGAGAAGAGATGAATTTTGCTTACCGCTGGTCAGAAGCAAAAAATCACCCAGAATGGTTTATTCTCTCAATCCAGTTTGATCTCTCTGAGCTTCGAGAAAAGTATCATTCTGACGAAGAACCACTTCTTTGGCGCGAAAGAGTGCAGCCTGTTGGTTTTTCTTGTGGTTCTTTTTTTAAGAATCCAAGTCGTGAAAATTCAGCAGGCTCTCTCCTCGAACAAGTAGGGCTCAAGGGATATCGACACGGTGGAGCCTATTTCTCAGAGAAGCATGCAAACTTTCTCATGTCTGACGGCACAGCGACATGGACAGACCTTGTCGAACTTGTCGAACTTGCGCAGAAAAAAGTACAGAAAGAATGTCAGATTTCTCTCGAACCAGAGGTACGAATTGTGCGCCCCTAAGCAGATTTTAAAATATATAAACAGTATTATTACAAATAGTCAACAATGTGTTCATTGTAATATTTGAAATTAGATGAAAATAGCAGGTAATATATTTTCTTATTACCTTCTTTATGAATATTTCATTTTTTGAAAAGTTCAAAAAAGTAACTTCGGTTACCAAGTCTTTTCTGTGATGAGCCCTGTTGCTTTTGCTCAGACAAATTTACAGTCTGTCAGCTCTGC